>NZ_JBHVSI010000008.1:0-141423 GCF_042885335.1 Neobacillus sp. NPDC058068
GCGGGACAGGTGAGACCCCGCAGGCGCTTTAGCGCCGAGGAGGCTCACCGCCCGCCCCGCGGAAAGCGAAGCGCCTGGAACGGAAATCAACATTCGCTTTTAACACAGCCTTATTTTTAAATATATTTTGAGATATTTCATTCATCATTACCTATTTACGGATAACACTGAATTTTGTTTCATAAATTATTGGACATTCTTGTGTATAACCTACACAAAAGCTACAATAGAATGGTGAATCTATATTGAGGTGGTTGTTATGAATATTTTTAAGCAATTAGTTAAGAGTATCTATTCTCCAAAGGATATTGCCTTATTTCGTTTTCAAGGAATCGGAAAAACAATTTTATATGTCTTCCTTCTAACTTTGATTTCCATCCTTCCTTCGATAATTTACTTAAGCACTGCCCTAACTACGGGGATAGATTCCGCTAGAACCATTATTAGCAAAGAATTACCTGACTTTTCAATAAAGAAAGGGCAGCTTACAGCAGATACATTAGTACCAGTTACTAGTAATCAAGATAACTTTACGATTATTCTTGACCCAACTGGGACAATTTCAGACACAGATGTTGAAAATGAAGGCAATGCTTTTGCCTTGTTAAAGGATGAATTTGTCCTAGCTGCAGGCGGTCAGAGCAATATTTATCCATATGCGATGCTGCAGGGATTAAATTTCTCTAAAGAAGAATTGCTCAAATTTATTGATACAATAGCGGGAAATAGAGGGATTATCATTCCACTCCTCTCTTTATTCATCTATTTAGTTTCTAGTGCAGCCAGTTTTGTGGAGGTTTCCGTCCTCGCCATAATTGGATTAGTACTAAAAAACCTATTAGGAAGAAAGTTAACTTATCGACAATTGTGGCGAATGGCCGCATACAGCGAAACCCTGCCTACGTTATTTTTCACAATTATGGCAGCCATTAAAACATCCGTGCCGAACAGCTTTATGATCAATTGGTTAGTCGTAATTATCGTCTTGTACCTGGCTATTAATGAAATACCCAAACCAAAAAAGAAAATAACTGAATAAGCGTCCCTTGTGGATGCTTTTTTTGCTTATTTGTTCTATTAGAAAATGGACAAGCATACGAATGTACAAACATTCCCTTTTGGAGGCTTGTCCGATGAAACAATTATTTGGGTTCTTATTTGCCATTCTAATCATATATGTCATTTATTTCGATTTAACAGTTGGCACGCTTCCAGCTGCTTTTACACAGCAGCGTGTAGATGCAAAGATAGAAACAACAACGGTAAAATCCAAAACTGACATTCCCTCTTTTGAAGCCAAAGTCAAACCTGGTGAAACGGTCATCTCAATTGTTGAGCATAAACTAAAGAAACCTCTGCCGGTTTCGATTACTGATCTTATCAACGACTTTCGAAAATTGAACCCAAGCCAATCGCCCGAGAAAATTCAAATTGGGTCCACATATCATTTTCCTGATTACTCAAAATAAACAGGATGGACGCTTATTCTTGTCAAAGATAGCAAAAGACTGGTAAAATAAACTCGGATTGTTGTTATCCTAACGGATTCCAATTAAAGGAGCGAATAAAAGTTGAATGAAATTACCCATCGTACAAAGACCCGGCCAATTAAAGTTGGTAATTTAACGATTGGCGGGAGTAATGAATTAATTATACAGAGCATGACAACCACTAAAACGCATGATGTTGAGGCAACTGTTGCTGAAATCAAACGCCTTGAGGACGCAGGCTGTCAAATTGTCCGAGTTGCCTGTCCAGACGAACGTGCTGCAAACGCCATCCCAGAAATTAAAAAAAGAATAAATATTCCCCTCGTTGTTGATATTCACTTTGATTATAAATTGGCTCTCAAAGCGATTGAGGGCGGTGCTGATAAGATTAGAATTAATCCAGGGAATATTGGAAGACGGGAAAAGGTTGAAGCTGTCGTCAAAGCGGCAAAGGAACGGGGTATCCCGATCAGAATTGGGGTAAATGCGGGCTCTCTTGAAAAGAAGATATTAGAAAAATACGGTTATCCAACAGCAGATGGCATGGTCGAGAGTGCGCTTCACCACATCAAAATTCTCGAAGATTTAGATTTCCATGACATTATCGTGTCGATGAAAGCTTCTGACGTAAACCTTGCGATTGAAGCCTATGATAAGGCTGCCCGTGCTTTTGATTATCCATTGCATTTAGGGATTACTGAATCGGGAACACTTTTTTCTGGAAGTATAAAAAGTGCTGCAGGACTTGGTGCAATCATCAATAAAGGGATTGGAAACACGCTTCGGGTTTCTCTAAGCGCAGACCCTGTTCAAGAAGTAAAAGTAGCAAGAGAACTTTTAAAGATTTTTGCTCTTTCATCTAATGCTGCAACTCTCATCTCCTGCCCTACCTGCGGTCGCATCGAGATTGACCTGATTAGCATTGCAAATGAAGTCGAAGAATATATTCAAAATGTCAAGGCGCCGATTAAAGTCTCTGTGCTTGGCTGTGCCGTTAATGGTCCTGGTGAAGCAAGAGAAGCAGACATCGGAATCGCTGGTGCCCGCGGCGAAGGCTTGTTATTTAGAAAAGGTGAAATCGTCCGCAAGGTTCCGGAGGCGGAAATGGTTGAGGAATTGAAAAAGGAAATTGATAAAATAGCTGAAGAATATTTCCAAAAGAAAGCGGAAGAAGAAGCGAAACTTGCAAAATAATGTATCAAAAAACCCGGTTAAAGTACCGGGTTTCTTTTTTGCTCCTATGCGTGCAGATTATGTTAAAAGAACGGAAGAATGAAGATACCGACAATAATCGATAAAGCCCCAATTCCGATTGCCCAAGCACCGAGACCTGCTGCTCCTCTGCTTCTGGCAACGAACCCTAACACAATACCTGCAGCACCAAAAAGAATAGGCAACACAAACAGTGATAAAATCGAAAGTGCTAAAGCCAGTGTCCCCATACCGGTTCCACCAGCTGCCCTTTCCCTATTGTCATCCCGATCCCTTCCTCGTACGACAGGAACAGGCGCCGCAATTTCCGCTGCTGTTTCTTCGTTATATTCTGAAGACCTGATTGGAACAGAAGCACCAATTTCCGCAGCCGTATCTTCATTATATGCAGCATCCCTAATTGGAACGGATGCTCCAAACGTGGTTTCTTCTAAATCGGCCGAGGATTGAATTGGATCAGGATGATCAATTTCTCTAGTTGCTTCCCTGAATTCAGAAGGGAAATTTGGGATATCTTGTCCAATAACAGCACTTTGGAGAGCCTCTTGCACTTTCGTGTCTCTTTCATCTGCCATCCTAATCCCTCACTTTCAGTAATAGGAGCATTTATTATTGTTAGCCTCTTGTTGAGTTTTAAAGATGTTAATGTTTATCTTATCTAGTGATAAATTTCTTTTCCTGATAAAATTTTCTACAAATTAATAACCCGTCTTTGGTAAAATATTAATGGGAATACTAAAGCAATTTGAAGGTGTGCATGCAAATGAGAAAAAGATTTGGAATCGACATTGATGGTACGGTCACATGTCCAAAATCAATATTACCTTATATAAATAAAGCTTTTGGCATGAACATTGCCTACGAGGACGTGGACCAATATGAATTAACCCCCTTTGTAAATGTTTCTGAGGAAGAGTTTGCGAAGTGGTTTGCTGAAAATGAACCAACTATTTATCAAGAATCACCATTTGCGCCTGGAGCAAAACGAATTTTACATAAATGGGAAAAAGACCATGAATTGTTTTTTATTAGCGCCCGGTCCTCCCATTTACTTGAAATCACTGAAAAATGGTTCTTTGATAAAGGTTTAACCTTTCATCACATTGAATTAATCGGCTCCCATAATAAAGTGAAAACAGTGAAAAAGCATCAAGTGGATATTTTTTTTGAAGATAAACACGATAATGCTGTGATGATTCATGAAGAGTGTCAAATTCCGGTCATCTTATTTGATACACCCTACAATCAAAATTCGATACCAAAGGGTGTCATCCGCGTTAATAATTGGAAAGAAGCTAATCTGTGGGTTGAAAATTGGCTGAAACAAGAGAAAAATCGTCAAGAAATGCTAATTTAACAAAAAAACTCGCCAATAATGAGCTGCACCCCAATTGTTAGACATAACTAACAGTTGGAGGTGCAGTTTTTTTATGGTGAAATTTTCTCCTGGGGACAAATTAAAAGCAGTTAAAGAATACATAAATGGTAATGACGGATTAAGAACAATTGCGAATTCTATCGGTGTACACCATAGTTTATTGAACGAATGGATTAAACACTATGAACAATTTGGGGAAGATGCTTTTGAAAAACGCTATACATCCTACCCGGCACAGTATAAACTAGACGTACTTAATTACATGAATGAACATGGGACGTCTATCAGGGAAACTGCGGTGATTTTCAAAATTCCATCTAGTGCTACACTTCGAAAATGGAAAATCGCCTTTGAAACAGAAGGATTTGATGGCCTACAACCAAAAGAAAAGGGGCGGCCGTCAATGAAAAAGGAGATTAAAAAAATATCAAAAAAACAAGCACCAGCAGAGGGATCGATAGAAGCACTTCAAAATGAATTAGAACGTTTACGTATGGAGAATGCTTATTTAAAAAAGTTGAATGCCTTAGTTCAAAGCAAGGAAAAATTACAAAGCAAGACAAAGCGAAAGTAGTTTTTGAACTAAGGCTAGAATTTCCTGTTGGTGCATTACTTGAACTAGCTGACATTAAAAGAAGTACATATTATTACTGGATTAAAACATTCGATCGTCCAGATAAAGACGCCGAATTAAAAACATTGATTCAGGCTATTTATCATGAACATAAAGGGCGTTATGGTTACCGTCGTATTACAGCTGAATTGAAGAATCAGAGGCATAAGATAAATCATAAAAATGTCCAGCGATTGATGAAAGGGCTGGGCCTAAAATGCATTGTTCGTATGAAAAAATATCGCTCATATAAGGGGGAAGTGGGGAAAACGGCACCGAATATCTTGAACCGCAACTTCGAGGCAGACACCCCAAATAAGAAATGGGTAACTGATATTACAGAGTTTAAATTATTTGGGGAAAAGCTTTATTTATCCCCTATGTTAGATTTATATAATGGTGAAATACTCACTTATACTCTAGCATCGAGACCTAGATATTCCCTTGTTAAAACAATGCTGGATAAGGCATTAGAACCACTAGCAGATGGAGAAAAGCCGCTTATCCACTCAGATCAAGGATGGCATTACAGAATGCCCCAATACCAAAAGGCATTAAAAGAACGAAACCTTACCCAGAGTATGTCTCGTAAAGGAAACTGTTATGATAATGCCGTAATGGAGAACTTCTTTGGGATCTTAAAATCTGAGTTTTTATATACACAAGAGTTTGAGAGTGTTGATCATTTCAAACAAGAACTAGAAAAATATATCCATTATTATAATCACAAACGTATTAAGGCAAAATTAAAGGGTTTGAGTCCAGTACAATACCGAACTCAAACCCAAGAAGCTGCCTAAAAATAAAATGTCTAACTTTTTGGGGTCACTTCATAATGAACTGGCGAGTTTTCTTTTACAAACATTCCGGACAGCGTCCATAAATTTCAAATTTATGTCCGGAAATATCGTATCCTTTTAAGTTTTCACTTAATCCATCCATAGGACAGGTTTCAATTTCTTTTGTTTTTCCACAGTCTAAGCAGATAAAATGATGATGATGCTGGTGTCTGGAACAGGTAAACCGGAAATGCTTTTCGCCTGATAACTCCGTCATTTCTAAAATCCCCATATTAACAAATAAGGTCAGATTGCGATAAATAGTATCAAAGCTTAATCCCGGATAATCATCCTTTAACTGATCAAGGACATCCTTAGCGGTTAAATATTTATCGCTGTCTGCGAATAATTGGAGCATATCCTCTCGTTTTCCCGTCTGCTTAAATCCATGTTCTTTTAAATATTGAATAGCCTCCTGCACATTCACTTGACTCCACCCCCAATATCCACCTGTTTATGAATCATTATTTTTTTATAAAAGATTGCCAGTACTAATATTAGCACCGCAAGCATGACGATGGTTCCCCCTGGAGCCAGGTCAAGATAATAAGCAGTGAAAAGGCCTCCAAGAACGGAAATTTCACCAAAAAGCACAGATAAGAAAATCGTTTGTTTAAACCCTTTTGCAAGGCGGATACTTGCTGCCACTGGTAACGTCATTAAAGAAGAAACCAAAAGAATCCCAACAATTCGCATTGAAGCTGCAATTACAAGTGCAACCATGACAATAAAAATGAAATGAATACTTTTTGCGGCAATTCCAGAGGCTTTTGCATGTTCCTCATCAAAGGAAAGTAAAAACAGCTCTTTGTACAATAAAATTATGACAATAATAACAAGGATACTAATAATAAAAATAACCCATAAATCGGTTCTGCTGACCGCAGATACACTGCCAAATAAATAACTGAACAAATCCGTATTAAATCCATTTGCCAGCGAAATGAAAATAACCCCGAGCCCAATGCCGCTAGAAAGGATAATCGGAATCGCCAATTCCTGATAATGCTTATAGACAGCTCTTAGTTTTTCAATAAACAATGACCCGCCAACCGAAAAAACCATCCCCATGTAAAGGGGATTTAAGCCGGACATTATTGGAAAACTCCTTTCAATGAGGAGACTGGCAGCAATACCGGCAAGCGTCACATGACTAAGGGCATCGGCAATCAAGGATAATCTTCGGACCACGATAAATACCCCGAGCAATGGGGCAAGGATGCCAATCATAATCCCAGTTAGGAAGGCATTTTGTAAAAATTCATAATGGAATAGTCCCTGAATCATCTTACAACACCCCCGTGTTCATGGTGATGGGTAAGCAAATGAACATCATGACCATAAACTTTCGACACATCTTCATTTCTAAATTGTTCAAATTCATTCGTTTCTCCGTGAAAATGCAAATATTTATTTAAGCAGGCAACATGTGAGACCCTATCCGATATTGTACCAATATCATGGGTAACCAATAGCAAGGTAATATTGCGGCGTGTATTTAAATCACCCAGCATTTGATAAAAAGAATTAACATTTTCGGCATCAACGCCGACAGTTGGCTCGTCAAGTATAAGCAGCCGTGGTTCACTCACAAGGGCACGGGCAATAAAAACTCTTTGCTGCTGCCCGCCTGAGAGTTCGCCGATATTTCTGTTACTATACCTTTTCATTCCGACCGCATCCAAGGCATCATTTACTTTGACTTCATGTTCCTTTTTAAAAAATGTAAACAGGCCTAATTTTTTTGTTAAGCCACTTGCGACCACTTCAAAAACGGTTGCCGGAAAACCGGTGTTAAAGGAATTGGCCTTTTGTGATACATAGCCGACTTGCTGCCAGTCCCTAAATTTGCTAATTTCTTTCCCAAATAAATGGATCTCTCCAGTTTGCAGCTTTAGTAAACCTAATATTAATTTTAATAAAGTCGATTTCCCCGACCCGTTTGGACCGACAATGGCCAAGAAAGAACCATCCGGAATCGTCATATTGATATTCTCAAGGACAGTATCCTTTTCATAGCGATATGACAATTGTTTTATTTCAATGATTGGTTGCATAGCTGAACTCTCACCCTTAATTATAAGAATCATTCCGATTTAACCTTAAGTAGTATACAATAGGCCCATCCAATTTGTAAAGGCTACAGACTTTTGTTAGATGCTTAAAGACAAATAATCCATTGTCACACTCCTGAATCTTTCTCATACATTAGCATGGAGGAGTGGTGAGAGAGTGAAAATATTTGAAAACATCATTAATCATAAGATTAACACGATAACTGCTGATGAGCTGTTAAAGTATGCCCAGCAATTTAATGTTGCAATTAATCGGCAGCAGGCCAGAAGAATTGCCGAATACTTAAGAGGTAAAAATATCAATATCTTTGATGACGGACAGCGGACCAAATTAGTGAAACAAATCGCCAAATTGGCCGGCCCCGAAACAGCTCGTGAAGTAAATAAATTATTTATGCAGTTTACAAAGCAATAAAAAGCTGTGCCTTGGGCACAGCTTTTTTCCTTATCCTTGCATGATTCGATCTAGCAGGTCTTCGTTGAACTGCTGATTGCGCAACATCTCGATTTCAAATTTATACGGTGCTTTTTTATTGTTCTTATCCTCGCCAACGTATGGGGTTTCTAAGATTTTAGGGACATCAGTCAGCTGTGGATGATGAACAATGTAATTGATGGCATTAAATCCAATATGACCGAACCCGATATTTTCATGCCGGTCCTTTCTCATTCCCACCGCATTTTTACTGTCATTGATATGGAGCACCTTAAGCTTCTCTATGCCAATAATTTTATCAAACTCATTTAAGACACCGTCGAAGTCCTCGACAATGTTATAACCAGCATCATGGGTATGACAGGTGTCGAAACAAACAGAGAGTTTGTCACTAAAGTTAACACCGTCGATAATCATTGCCAATTCCTCAAATGATTTACCACACTCCGAACCTTTCCCAGCCATTGTTTCCAAGGCGATTTGCAGCTGCTCCTTGCCAGTTAAAACTTCATTTAAGCCTTCAATAATTCTCTTAATTCCGGCCTCTGTACCGGCACCTACATGGGCACCAGGGTGCAGGACAATTTGCTTTGCACCAATCGCCTCAGTTCTTTCAATTTCACTGCGAAGGAATCTTACCCCCAAGTCAAACGTATCTGGATTGGTAGTATTTCCGATATTGATAATATAGGGAGCGTGCACAACAATTTCTGAAATCCCGTTTTCCTCCATATGCCTTTGCCCGGCCTCAATATTCAAGTCTTCAATTTTCTTTCTTCTTGTGTTTTGCGGTGCACCCGTATAGACCATAAATGTATTAGCACCGTATGATACCGCCTCATGACTTGCTGCGAGAAGCATATCTTTTCCGCTCATAGACACGTGTGAGCCTATTTTTAACATTTTATTCTCTCCCTGCTGCCGCTTATTTTTTTCTCTGATCGATTCTCCGCTTCCGTTTTTTAATTTTATCCATTTCCCATTGCATTTTCTTTTTATAGCCCGGCTTTACTTTTTGCGGTTTCTTAACCATTGATTTGGCTAATCTTTCCGCATCATCCTCTTTCCTTACGCGGGTCTTTCTTTTATTTCTTTCATCTGCCTCAACAAATCCATCCTTTTTGAGATCAACATACTGAAATTGAATACCCATTTTTTCTAAACGATTTAAGGCGTCTTCATCGGAAAGTTCATAAACCGTAAGTGCAACCCCTGAGTATCCAGCCCGTGCCGTTCTTCCTACCCGGTGGATATAGAAATCTAAGTCTGGTGGAAGCTCATAATTAATGACATGGCTGACACCCTCAATATCAATTCCTCTAGAAGCAAGATCGGTGGCAACGATATATTGGTATTCCAAATCCTGAATCTGCTTCATCATTTTCTTTCGTTCGCGCGGATTTAAATCGCCATGAACACGGGCGACCTTTAAACCTTTTTCACTTAAGAAGCCGGCAACTTCTTCAGCCATTTTTTTGGTATTGGTAAACACAATCGCTAAATACGGATTGTATTGTACTAGCGCATCGTGAACAAGCTGCTTTTTATTACGATGTCTTGAAGGCAGGAGATAATGCTGCAGGTTTTCCGCTGCTTTTCTCTTTGAATCAATCTGAACTGTCTTTGGATTTTCCATATATTTTTTTAAAAATGGTTTTAATTTTTCCGGAATGGTTGCTGAAAAGACGAGCATCTGCAGGTTTTCTGGCATTTTAGCCGCTACCTGATCCAAATCTTCAATAAATCCCATATCGAGCATCATATCGGCTTCATCGACAACAAGAACTTCCGAGGTATGAATAAAAAGAGCCTTCTCGATCATGAGGTCTTTAATTCGGCCAGGTGTCCCAACGACAATATGCGGCTGTACCTTTAATTTCTCGATTGTCCGCTGCTTGTCCGTCCCGCCAACATAGCATCTTGTCATTATAGGGCTTTCAGGACTGCATTGTTCTGTTACCTTCAAAATTTGGTGATAAATTTGCGTCGCTAATTCCCTTGTCGGTGCAGTAATAACGGCTTGAACTTCCTGCTTATCCGGATTGATTTTTTCAAGGATTGGCAAAACAAAGGCAAATGTTTTACCAGTTCCAGTTTGCGATTGACCGATCGCACTTTCCCCTTTTAATACGAGCGGAATCATCCGTTCCTGAATTTCAGTCGGCTCATAAAATCCAAACTTATTTAGGGATTCTATAATAAATGGTTGAAACTTAAAACGATTAAAACGATTTTCTTTCATGTAATTGCTCCTTATTATTAAAATAATCTAGTGATTATGGATTGATTTCTTCCCTTAAGCAAGAGCTTCCACTTTTCTTTCCATCATGTAATTATAGTAAAGTTTCTCTTAAATCACCAGCTAACAATCCTTTTATTCTAATCTTTTACCTTAAATTCACTTTTTAACATCAAATTTTGTTTATATTCTTGTGTTTAATACCTAAACCAAATTAGGTTATCTGCATAATTTAATGTATGAAGTTCATTTGAAGGGATGTTATAGGTATGATGCCAAGACCAGGAATGCCCATGCAAGGTGGGATGGGGGCAGGTCTGTTTGGAGGAAGAGGAGCAATGGGTCCTATGGCCGGAAGAGCGATGATGGGGCCTGGGGCTGGTCCATTTGGCGGCGGCGGCCAGATGATGGGGCAAATGATGGGCCGCCAAATGGGCAGGGGCGGCGGCGGTTTACTTTCGAGACTTGCCGGCGGAGGAGCGCAAGCCGGCGGCGGTCCGGGTGGTCTAATGGGTATGCAGGGTGCCGGAAGAGCGGCTTCAGGAGGCGGCGGCTTATTTTCGAGACTTCTCGGCGGAGGAGCGCGAGCCGGCGGCGGCCCGGGTGGACTAATGGGTATGCAGGGTGCCGGAAGAGCGGCCTCAGGAGGAGGCGGCTTACTCAAATCCTTAGCTAACCCCGCAGGAATATCAGGATTTCTGAATAATACCCAGAATGTGTTGAAGACAGCACAGTCAATTGGTCCGATGATTCAGCAGTATGGCCCAATGGTCAGAAATCTTCCTGCCATGTGGAGGCTATATAAAGGCTTCAAAAATGCAAAAGGTACGGTAGAAGAATCTGATGAAAAAAATAAAAAGGATACAGCCATAATGATTGAAGAGTCATCAGAAAACAGAACCTCACGGAAAAAAACCGGCCAGAAAAGACCACAAACAAGTTCCAAAATAAGCAGTCAACGGTCAAGTACTGACAGAAGAAGGAAGCCGTCAAGTTCACATAAAAGGAGCCCATCCCCAAAAGGAAGGTCCGTTCCTAAAATGTATATATAAGAGAAGAATGCTGTGTCCCCGCAGCATTCTTTCTATTTGTTCAAATTATTTAAGAAAAATTGTATCTTTGTAATATACCTATTAGTTTTATATAATACATATGTAGACTAGTAAACAATGTCTTATAGGGGGACTTCATATATGCAAATAATTAAAATCTCTCCACGCGGGTACTGTTACGGTGTTGTCGATGCAATGGTCATCGCAAGAAATGCCGCATTAGATAAATCTCTGCCGCGCCCAATCTATATTTTAGGTATGATTGTTCATAATAAACATGTAACCGATGCTTTCGAGGAAGAAGGAATTATTACCCTTGACGGCAAAAACCGCAAGGATATTCTCGATAAAGTCGATAGCGGGACCGTAATTTTCACTGCCCATGGAATATCTCCAGAAGTCCGCGAGCTCGCGAAAACCAAAGGTCTGGTAACAATTGATGCCACATGTCCGGATGTGACCAGAACCCATGACCTGATTGAAGAGAAAACAAAACAAGGTTTTCAAGTTATCTATATCGGGAAAAAGGGACATCCAGAACCAGAAGGAGCTGTTGGTGTAGCACCGGGTATGGTTCATTTGGTTGAAACCCCAAATGATGTTGAAGCGTTAACGGTTGAAAGTGAAAATCTTATTGTTACTAACCAGACTACCATGAGTCAATGGGATGTCTCCGATACGATGAAAAAAGTCCAGGAAAAGTATCCACATGTGGAAGTTTATAATGAAATTTGCCATGCGACCCAAATCCGTCAAGAAGCAGTTGCGGAACAAGCAACCGAAGCAGATGTGACAATTGTCGTCGGCGATCCAATGAGTAATAATTCTAATCGACTTGCCCAGGTTTCGGAGGAAATTGCCGGAACAAAGGCCTACCGCATCGCTGATATTACCGAATTAAAAATTGATTGGATTAAGGATGCCCAATATGTTGCTGTTACATCAGGAGCATCAACTCCAACACCAATAACAAAGGAAGTCATTACATTCCTTGAACAATTCGACCCAAATAATGAAGCAACCTGGGAACTTAGCAAAAAGGTCCAATTAAGCAGGATTTTACCTAAAGTGAAAAAGGCAGCAGAATAAAATAACAAAAAGAACCGCGTCTAAATGGTAGACCGGTTCTTTTTGTTTTATATAAATTGAAAAGGTTCGGTATTGACTTCAGAAGGAAAAATCTCCACTTTATAGCCTGATTCCTGGCACATTTTTTGTAAGGTAGCGGTCAACCCTTTTTTCATCACTTTTTCGACATTATGGCCCGGATCAATCATGTTCAAGCCTTGCATCATCGCATCATGTGCGGTGTGGTAATAAATATCTCCTGTCACATAGACATCTGCCCCTTTAAATTTGGCATTCATGAAATATTTATTACCATCCCCGCCTAAAACAGCAACCTTTTTTACCTTTGCGGCTAAATCGCCCACTACCCGGACTTTATCCACTTCTAGTGCTATCTTCACCTTTTCCGCGAATTCAGCTAAGGTCATTTCCTCGACTCTCCCGATTCTGCCAAGCCCAAGAACTTCCCCCTTATTTTCGAGTGCATACACATCATACGCAACCTCCTCATATGGATGTGCTTTAATCATTGCCGTAATCGTCTTCTTCAGAAGAGACTCGGGAACAATGGTCTCAATCCGCACTTCATCCACTTCCTCCAACTGTCCAGCTGTCCCCAAAAATGGATTAGTTTGCTCACCCGGCAGAAACCGCCCAGTCCCAGTTGCTGTGAACGAACAATGGCTGTAATTGCCGATAAAGCCTGCTCCTGCATCGCCCAAGACCTGTCTAATCTCTTCTGAATGACTAGCTGGGACATAAACAACTAATTTCTTTAGCTTTGTATCAAAAGTAGGGACAAGTACCTCTGCACCTTCTAAATCTAGAGCCGCTGCCAGTAAATCGTTCATCCCGCCCTTTGCGACATCAAGGTTTGTATGCGCTGCATAGACAGCGATATCGTGTTTAACTAATTTTTCTATCATTTTTCCTTGAACCGTATCGGTCAGTAAATTTTTAAGCGGGCGATAAATGATCGGATGATGGGCAATTATCAGCTGCACATTTTTTTCGATTGCTTCGTCGATTACATTTTCGAGCACATCAAGGGCGATCATAACCCGTTCAACCTTCTTATTTAAACGTCCGATTTGTAAACCAATTTTGTCACCCTCCATCGCCAAACCCTTCGGTGAAAACTGTTCGAAAAGTTGAATGATTTCATGGCCATTAGGATTCTTCATTTTTCAAAGCCTCCTCTATGAGTTTTATCTTATTCAATAGCTCTTGTTTCTTTTCGATTGTTTCAGCTGTTTCGGCTGCCCCCTCAAGTGCCCCGTATATGCGCTGCCAATTTTTCTTTTCTGCTGTCCATTTCTTCCGGAAGGCCGCATCTTGGTTTTTCACAAGGAATGGTCCTAGTAAAAGTCCCATATCTTTATTCGTCTTATATGGCTTGTCAGGGTCTCCTTTTTCAGCTATTAATATCTCGTAAATCTTTCCATCCTCCTCGATTATTTCTTCGTCAACAAGCTCCCAGTTGTTTGCTAAAAGCCAGTTTCGAATCGATATCGCACTAATATTCGGCTGTAACACAAGCCGCTTGACCGAACCCAGCTTGTCTTTGCCATTTTCTAAAATACTTGTAATTAAAGCACCGCCCATGCCGGCGATGGTAATGCAATCTACTTCTCCCGGCTGAATCACTTCAAGACCGTCACCCATCCGTACAGAAATAGTATCAGATAGCCCTTCTGACAAAACATTCTTTTCAGCCGATTGAAAGGGGCCAGCTGCCACTTCACCCGCAATCGCAAATCGAATGCCCGCATTCTTCGCTAAGTAACAAGGCAAATACGCATGATCGGAGCCAATATCCGCAATGGTTGCCCCTTTCGCCACATATTTAGCCACTGTTGCCAACCGTACTGACAATTTATTTGTATTCAAAAATACCACCACTTCTTTATATAATCATTTAAGTATAAAAAAAGTCCTTTACAGATGCAAAGGACTTTTTTATATTACCTTACTTAATCTTCGACACCCATTCTACCATGGCATCCATTTGTTCTGGTGCTACTAAGCCTGCCGGCATTCCTTTATCACTGCCATTCGTTAAAAACCCTTTGATTTCGTCTTTTGATATCTTATCACCAATACCTTTTAACGAAGGACCCATACCACCTTGATATTGGTCGCCGTGGCAGCCAATACAGCCGGCATTTTTATAAATGTCTTCAGGTTTGGCTGAAGCCGTTTCTTCTGTTTTAGCGCCGCCAGCCCCTTTATTATCCGTTGCAATCTCTTTCATATCACCAAGGCCTTTGAACGACAAGATAAATACAAGTACAATTCCAAAAACCAAGATAAGAATGTAAGGAATGGCTGGATTTTTCTTCATGATAATACCTCCCATATGTACGAATATCTGTTAAATAAAAAATCGTTTACAAACAACTACTATTTTACTTGAAAAAGAACAGAAGTAAAAGCCCTAAACATATTTTATCACTATAATCTTTGTAAAAAACAAAAAAGAGGCTGTATAACATAAAATTATCTTTTCAGCCTCTTGTTATCTTCCCCTATTTAGTTCAAATATAACATTTGGCCATTGAGAATTGTCCAGCTCCAGGCGCTTGCGCTTTTCTTGCTAACAACCAATTAATCGTGAAATAACCATTCGTTGAACTTCAGATGTTCCCTCGCCAATTTCCAGAAGCTTTGCATCACGCATCATTCTCTCGACGTGATATTCCTTCATATAGCCGTAACCACCATGAATTTGGACGGCTTGGTCCGTCACTTCCATGCATATTTCTGAAGCATAGAGTTTACACATGGCAGCTTCCTTAGAAAACGGTCTTCCCTGGTCTTTTAACCAAGCCGCCTTATACACCATATTTCGTGCTAATTCAATTTTCATTGCCATATCAGCAAGTTTAAATTGAATCGCTTGAAAGGAAGAAATCGATTTACCAAACTGTTTCCGTTCCTTCGCATAGGCAAGCGCCTTTTCATACGCACCCTGAGCAATCCCTACTGCCATTGCCCCAATTCCTATACGTCCGCCATCAAGCGTAATTAAAAACTGCCTAAAGCCCTCTCCACGCTCTCCTAAAAGGTTTTCCACAGGAACTCTTACATCCTCTAACACAAGCTCCGTTGTATTCGATGCATTTAAGCCCATTTTTTCATAATTATCGATGACTGTAAAACCAGCTGCATTAGTGGGAACGATGATTGCTGTAATTTCCTTCTTCCCATCTTTCTCGCCCGTCACAGCCGTGATCGCTAATTGATTGGCAAAGCTGGCATTGGTAATAAAACACTTATTACCATTAATGATAAATTCACCATTTTCCTCTTTGGCAGATGTTCTCGTTCCGCCTGCATCTGAACCGGCATTCGGTTCAGTCAAACCAAATGCGCCAAAAGATTCTCCCGTACAAATCGGCGTTAAATATTTTTGCTTTTGTTCCTCTGTCCCAAACAAATAGAGTGGCGCCCCGCCTAAGGAAATATGTGCAGAGTAGGTAATACCTGTCGAACCGCACGCTCTGCTTAATTCCTCTACTACGATAGCAAAGCTGACAGTATCCGCACCGCCTCCGCCGTATTCCTCAGGAAAAGGAAGCCCCATAATCCCCATCTCAGCCAATTTCTGAAATATCTCCAAAGGAAATTTCTTACTTCGATCCCGTTCTATGGCACCAGGTGCAACTTCTTCATCTGCAAACTGGCGGATCATTCGTTTAATCATTTCTTGTTCAGAAGTTAAATCAAAATTCATTTCCATCCCCCTAGAACACTTTGTATACGCTTTCTTTATTATTATACGAGTATTTATCTTGATTTCTCAAGGTTTAAAAATTTTAGAAAATATAATATTATGTGAATATAATAAAAATAACTTGACCTTTAATGGGAAAAAGAAGAATTGAATGAAGACTATTACAACCCGCAAAAAATGAATGCCATTGAATCTTTTTTTGCAAAAATAAAAAACGTTAAAAATGAAATAGATTTCCCTTTGTCTATTTGCAAAATGAAAGACAATTCAGTAAAATAACAGAAAGCGAATGCTTTACTTTACCAAAGAGGTTTCGGCAAAAAAAATAGTTCACCCCTGTAAGGAGTAAACTATTTTATCTTTATATTCTATTCCAAAAAGTCTTTCAGTCGTTTGCTCCGGCTTGGGTGGCGTAATTTCCTTAATGCCTTCGCTTCAATTTGGCGAATACGCTCACGGGTTACACCGAATACTTTTCCTACCTCTTCAAGGGTGCGAGTCCGGCCGTCATCCAACCCAAAACGAAGGCGAAGAACGTTTTCTTCCCGGTCCGTTAACGTATCAAGGACATCTTCAAGCTGCTCTTTTAATAATTCATAAGCAGCATGTTCAGAAGGTGATGTTGCATCCTGATCTTCAATAAAATCTCCAAGGTGTGAATCATCTTCTTCTCCAATTGGTGTTTCAAGCGATACTGGCTCTTGGGCAATTTTGAGAATTTCCCTTACCTTATCAGGTGTTAAATCCATATCTTCACCAATTTCTTCAGGTGTTGGTTCACGTCCAAGATCCTGAAGCAATTGACGCTGAACACGAATCAATTTATTAATGGTCTCAACCATATGAACAGGAATACGAATGGTCCTTGCTTGGTCTGCAATTGCACGGGTAATCGCTTGACGAATCCACCATGTTGCATAGGTGCTAAACTTAAAGCCTTTGCGATAATCAAATTTCTCGACAGCTTTAATGAGACCCATATTTCCTTCTTGAATTAGATCCAAAAATAGCATTCCCCTGCCAACATAGCGTTTTGCTATACTTACAACAAGGCGCAGGTTTGCTTCAGCAAGACGGCGTTTTGCTTCCTCGTCGCCTTCTTCAATGCGGTTAGCGAGCTTAATCTCATCTTCAGCAGAAAGCAAATCTACCCGGCCAATTTCTTTTAGGTACATGCGAACGGGATCGTTTATCTTTACTCCAGGTGGAACACTCAGATCATTTAAATCAAATTCGTCATCTTCTTTTGCTAACTTTTTAATATCTGGATCTTCATCGTCACTTTCTCCGACCAATTCAATCCCCTGATCACCTAAAAACTCATAAAATTCATCCATTTGATCAGATTCCAACTCAAAGTTTGCCATTTTTTCAGCAATATCATCGTAGGCAAGGACGCCGGTTTTCTTTCCCAGTGCCGTTAACATGTCTTTCACTTGTTCAAAAGTTAATTCATTTTCAACTTCTTTTGAACGGGCTGATTTTTCAGCAGCCATATGGGGCCCCTCCTTCCAAAATCAAAGACAATTCCAATATAATCTATAGCGATTTACGTAATTGGTTGATTTCGTTTCCAATTTCAGCAGCTCTGCTAAATTCACCTTGCCGCTCTGCTTCCTTTAGTTCCACTTCTTTTTCTTTTATCTTTAACAACTTTGGATAATTCAACACCTGTTTGATATAATCAGTTAATTCTTGATTGCTTAACTCGTCATTAATCGACATCATTTCAATGTTCGCAACCATTCTTCTAAGATTTCCATCTTGAATATAGGTTAAAAATGCACTTGAGTCAGGTTCTTCGTGTTCCTCATAAAATCCTAACAGATAGGTTATTATTGCCTGATGTTCATCATTATTAAACGTATTCCCCGCAAGTAAATCCTGAACCTTATAGGCAACATCGCGGTTTTTCAGCATATGAGCAATTAAACGTCTTTCTGCCGTAAAATGGGCGGGCTTTAGTTCATTTACCTGTTTTACAATTAAAACTGGTTTATTAACAGATTCCTTTTTCCCTGCTGAAACCCTCTTTTCAGCAAAGAACATCTGTTTTTGCTGCTGGTTTAAAGCATCAAGCGAAAGCGAAAATTCTGCTGCAAGCTGTCTTAAGTAATGATCTCTTTCAACCGCTTTATCTAATTTGCTGATTTCTTTAATTATCACTTCGATATAAGCAAGCCGATCTCCTTCAATTTGAAGATTTTTCCCTCTGCGAAAGTAAAGAAATTTAAAGGCCATCCAAGTTAAACTTGCACCAATCACTTCATTGCGGAATTTATCTGGGCCCTTTTTTTTAATATATTCATCAGGATCCAGTCCATCAGCCATCATGGCAACCTTGATTTGAAAACCCGCATTGTTTAAGTGATTACCGGCACGGAAGGCAGCTTCAATTCCCGCTTTATCAGAATCATAGCAAATGGTTACGGATTGAACGCTTTGACGTAATAGGGCTATATGTTCATCTGTCAAGGATGTCCCCATTGTGGCAATACCATTCTCCACCCCAGAGCGATCCGCAGCAATGCAATCAGCAAATCCCTCAAATAGAACAGCATGCTGCATTTTTTTTATACTTGGTCTAGCCAAATGATAATTATAAAGAATTTTGCTTTTATTAAAGATTGCTGTTTCGGGACTATTTAAATATTTTGGCTCATCATGCCCAAGTGATCTCCCTGAGAAAGCAATCGTTTTGCCGTTTCGGTCATGGATCGGAAACATAATTCGATCCCTGAAGCGATCAAAGTAATTCCCGTCCCTTTCACGCCTGATAATTAAGCCGGCCTTTTCCATCCATTCGGCTGAAAAATCCCTTTTAGAAAGGAATTTATACACAAAATCCCATGAATTTAATGAATAGCCAATTTGAAACTTATCGATGGACTCACGTGTAAAACCTCTTTCTAGCAAATACTCCAATGCATGCTGGCCTTCTTTTGTATTTACCAGTAAGTGATGATAGAATTTCCGTAACAGTTCATGAGCATCATGCATTGCTTGAAATTCTTTGGAAACTTTTTTCTCACCATGTGCTGCTGATAAATTAATTTCAAGGTCAACATTAACCTTCGCTGCCAGTTTAATGGCTGCTTCTTGAAAGGAGATTCCTTCTAGCTCCATTAAAAAAGAAAAAACATTCCCCCCAGCTCCGCAGCCAAAGCAGTGGAAAATTTGTTTGTCGGGTGATACTGAAAAAGATGGGGTGCTTTCTCCATGGAATGGACATAATCCGAAGTAATTTCGCCCTTGTTTTTTCAGTTGGACATAGTCACTAATTATCTCGACAATATCAACAGTTTGACGAATTCTATCTATTTTTTCTTCGGCAATACGGTCTGCCATGAAAACATCTCCATTTATACTACAGGTATTCGGCAGAAACTTATTAAATTCCTGCAAATTTCGACAAAATTTTTATTAATTTTGTCCTGAATCTGACTCGAGTCCTCCCTGTATATCGTAATATCTCCTTTACCCTAATTGTTCATGATGAATCGGTCTGCGAAAACTTTCCTGAATCAACATATTTCCAGGCTGCATATGTATTCTTGTCTTTCACATGCGATACAGGAGCAGCAAACAGTACTTCAATGGAAAAATGAGCAGCACCTTCGACAAAAAATGTCGGAATGCTTTTTACTTAAGTATTAATTCTACATCACTCCGCATATTCCTTCTTAACAAGTGAACTTTTATAAAAGGATTTATGTCGAATTTTTTTGGGAGTTTAAAGGGGTCCCTGCCTTGACATCTAACAATAAATAGTTTATTCGTTCACATCCAACTCTAAACCTAAAAAGATACATTTTTATCACAATTTTTTATTATAGTATATAAATTATCATTTTGCCATAATTATTTCTTACTACATCTCATATTTTTTTTAAAAAAAACACATAATCAAATGATTATGTGTTACGGTCTGCCTTTTTGAATATAATTTTGAATCACGTTTGCCGTTTCTTCAACTGCTTTATTTGTAACATCAATAACTGGACAATTAATTTTTTTCACTACATTTTCGAAAAAGGCCAATTCTTCTTTAATCCGCTCGATATTCGCATAACTCGCCTGATCATTTAAACCTAACGATATTAAACGTTCTCGTCTAATATTGTTTAGTTTTTCTGGGCTTATTTTGAGACCAAAACATTTTTCAATTGGAACTTTATAGAGTTCTTCGGGTGGATCGACCTCTGGGACAAGCGGGACATTCGCTACTTTTAAGCGCTTATGAGCCAAATACTGTGATAATGGCGTTTTCGATGTTCTTGAAACACCAATCAAAACTATGTCTGCTTTTAAAATTCCTCTTGGGTCACGTCCATCATCATATTTAACTGCAAATTCGATTGCTTCTACCTTTTTGAAATAATCCTCATCAAGCTTTCTGACAAGACCCGGTTCACATAAAGGCGTCTTTCCACTGAACACTTGGATCTGATCTATGATCGGACCGATCAAATCCACTGACAATATTCCTTCCTTTTCCGCTCTTTCCTTCATATATGTACGCATTTCAGGCTTAACGAGGGTATAGGCAATCATCCCTTTATCCAGTGATACTAGCGATAATACCTCATCAATATGTTCCACGTCTTCTACATATGGAAACGTTTTTAACACCATCCCGGCGCCATTAAACTGGCTGACGGCGGCTTTTGTAACTAATTCAGCTGTCTCACCAACTGAATCAGAGACAACATAAATGATTGGAATACTCATTCTCCCTCAACAACTCCTAATCCTAGTTTATTCGTCGCCTAACGACACAAATGCTTTTGTGATGTTTGTTTTTGTTACTCTGCCAATTACCTCGAAACCTTTGTCTGATTTCTTAACTACTGGTAAGGCATCAATTTGCTTTTCAATCAATTTTTTAGCGACATCAATTAATAAATCTTCCCGTTCACACATGGTTATATTTGGCATCCTAGTCATAATGATATTGACTGGAATCGCGGTAAGCTCTTGTTTCCCTATACTTGCCCGAAGGAGATCCTTTCTGGATAATACACCAACTAAAATTGTTTTTTGATCGACTACAAACAATGTTCCTACATCTTCAAGGAACATGGTACAAATAGCATCATAAACAGAAACATTTTCATTCACTACAACTGGAATGGATTGATAATCTTTGACATAAATTTTCTGCAGGTTCTCTGTTAACAACTGAGCCCCGGATTTACCTGTATAAAAATAGCCGACACGAGGTCTTGCATCTAGAAAACCTGCCATCGTTAAAATAGCTAGATCCGGTCTTAATGTCGCTCTGGTCAAGCTTAGCTGGTCAGCAATTTGCTCACCGGTAATCGGTCCATTTTCCTTTACAATATCCAAAATATGCTCCTGGCGTTTAGTCAGTTCGATTGTTCTCACCACCTTAAAAATAAATCTGAAGACCTAATAAAGTCATACTATAATAGAATTATTATATACCAAATAGCGTTGTTTTTAAAAGAAAACCCGCCGGTGGCGGGTTTCTTTTAAAATGACATTTTTTCCTGTAAAAAGCTCACTAGTTCAGTAATCGGGAGTCGTTTTTGCTCCATTGTATCACGGTCACGAACTGTAACCATGTTGTCTTCCTTGGAATCAAAGTCATACGTAATACAGTATGGTGTACCGATTTCATCATGACGGCGATAACGTTTTCCGATCGAACCCGCTTCATCATAATCTACTGAATAATGTTTAGCTAATGTTGCGAAAACCTCTCTTGCCTCTTCAGACAGCTTCTTCGATAACGGAAGGACTGCCGCCTTAAATGGTGCGAGTGCAGGATGGAAGTGCATTACCGTTCTAGACGTGCCATCTTCAAGCTGTTCTTCGTCATATGCATCAATCAAGAATGCAAGCGTTACTCTGTCGGCACCCAGTGAAGGCTCAATACAGTAAGGCACATACTTTTCGTTCGTCTCAGGGTCTAAATAATGAAAGTCTTCGCTAGAATATTCCATATGCTGTTTTAAATCATAATCTGTTCTCGAAGCAACACCCCATAATTCACCCCAGCCAAACGGGAACTTAAATTCAAAGTCAGTTGTCGCATTACTGTAGTGAGAAAGTTCATCTTCTGAGTGGTCGCGCAGTCGTAAATTTTCTTCAGTAAGACCTAATGACATTAACCAGTCTTTCGCAAATTGCTTCCAATAATCGAACCATTTCAGCTCTTCACCTGGTTTGCAGAAAAATTCAAGCTCCATTTGTTCAAATTCTCTTGTCCGGAAGGTGAAGTTACCAGGGGTAATTTCATTTCGGAAGCTTTTTCCGATTTGGGCAATACCAAATGGCAGTTTCTTTCTCATCGTCCGCTGCACATTTTTAAAGTTAACGAAAATACCCTGTGCAGTTTCCGGGCGAAGAAATATTTCATTCGTGCTTGATTCTGTTACCCCTTGGAAGGTTTTAAACATTAAATTGAACTGGCGAATTCCGGTGAAATCATGGCTGCCACAATCTGGGCAAGCGATATGATGCTCTTTAACCAGCTCTTCCATTTGGTCAAACGGCAATCCGTCAACAACCATTTCAATGCCTTTTTCATCAAGCGCATTTTCAATTAATTTATCGGCACGATGACGGGCTTTACAATTCTTGCAATCCATCATCGGGTCGTTAAAGTTACCAATATGTCCAGACGCTTCCCAAGTTCGCGGATTCATCAGGATACTTGCGTCCAAGCCGACATTATATGGAGACTCTTGAACGAACTTCCTCCACCATGCCTGTTTTATATTGTTTTTAAATTCAACGCCTAATGGACCGTAATCCCAAGTATTAGCAAGACCGCCGTAAATTTCCGATCCCGGAAAAATAAATCCTCTGTGTTTGGCATGTGATACAATTTGCTCCATCGATACTTTCATTGCTTTTCGCTCCTTTTTTAGATAAATAAAAAACTCTCGTCGCTATGCTTTATTAAGCATAGGGACGAGAGTTACCCGCGGTTCCACCCTATTTGCTGCTATGATAGCAGCCTCTTTAAGTTGTGTTATAACAACACTTGATTGCTCAAGAACGCCTTCGTTAGTGCCCTATACCCTAGCTTACACCGTCCTAGGTTCGCTTTTATAGAGTTGACTAACTACTCTTTTCCGTCACTGCAATTATTTTATTAACCAAAATTTTAACCAATACTCCAAACATTGTCAACAAGGCAATTATAAAAGATTGCGAAATTGATCCATGGAATTAAGGAATTTTTTCGTTTTGAGATGTAAGCCGGAATACTCTTCATAATAAGCAGTAATCACTTTTTTCAATTCAGCCTTCGTTTCTTCTTTAACCGAAATATTACCTAACCTGGAAAGATCAAAATAATAAAATAGCCGTAATAATTTAACTGCAGCTGCTGATAATTTAAAATGATACGGATCCTTATCTAAACAGCGGTGGCAGATAAATCCACCTTCCCGAATCGAAAAGGAAAAATGTCCATCTGTACTGCCGCAGATGGAACATTGATTTAAGATGGGATACATACCGATGACATTTAACATTTTCATCTCATAAATATTCATCAGAATATCCGGGTCATAGCCTTCATTCATGAAATTTAATGTTTGATAAAGCAATTCAAAATGAAACGGGTTTGGTTTTTTCTCGTCTGTACATTTATCAGTTAATTCAACAATGTAACTTGCATAGGCAGTTAAAAAAATATCCTCACCGATCGAACGCAATGAGGTAATGATTTCTCCCTGCTGTAAGCTTCCTAATCCGGAACCTCTAGAAATGAGAAAATACCCATGTGTAAACAGCTGGGTAATGGAGGAAAGGCGGCTGTTTGGCTTTTTTGCTCCTCGTGCCATCGCACCAATCTTTCCCCATTCCCTTGAATATATAGTTACAATCTTATTGGTTTCACTGTAATCTGTCGTTCTAATCACGATGCCTTCACACTTCTGAAGCATTAAAAGCCACCTTCTTAAGGAGCGCGAAAGACTTGCTTATGAAACGGGAAAATCGATTTGTGCTAGCTCTTCATTCAGATTTCCGGGTATTTCTTGGTTTTCCTTCTCAAGCTCTTTGAAGAGAAGATATGTGTCAATATTACCTGTCTGAAGGAATACTTTCCACGTAAAATCCATCAACGAAAACCCCACCTTTCAATATTTAGACTAGCTTTATTCGGGTCCCAAACCTTACAATTATCATAGCCTGCCAGCGCAAAAATCATAAGACGAAAATATTGTTAATGTTGTCCATGCATAAATTGTAGATAAGATAATATTTTATTAGGGTGATTATTAGTATTCATCTTCGTTGAAGCCGTAATCGCGAAGCTGGGACATCTTATTGCGCCAATCTTTTTGAACTTTCACCCAAAGCTCTAAAAACACCTTTGAACCAAGGAGATTTTCAATATCTACCCGGGCCCGCTTTCCGATCTCTTTCAGCATACTTCCTTGTTTTCCGATAATGATCCCTTTTTGTGAATCTCTTTCCACTATTACAGTTGCCATGACATGAATGATATCCTTACCCTTTTGCCGCTCCATTTTGTCAAGAACAACAGCCAAAGAATGGGGAATTTCTTCCCTCGTTAAGTGCAGCGCCTTTTCCCGAATCAGTTCAGTAATGATAAACCGTTCAGGATGATCGGTTACCTGGTCAGCTGGATAATATTGTGGACCATCGGGTAAGAAGGACTTTATTTGGTCTAACAATCGCTCCACATTATTTCCTTCAAGCGCAGATATGGGAACAATTTCTTTAAAGGCGTATTTGTCTTTATAAGACTGAATAATTGGCAATAATTCATCCGGGTGAATTTGATCAATTTTATTAATCACAAGGAATATTGGTGTGTTGACCGTTTGGAATTTTTCAAGAATAAATTCTTCACCACGTCCAAATCCTTCTTCAGCATTTACCATAAATAGAATCAAATCTACTTCTTTTAGTGTATTTTGTGCAACCTTCATCATAAAGTCGCCTAATTTATGTTTTGGTTTGTGGATACCTGGTGTATCAATAAAAATCATTTGTGCGTCATTAACTGATAGCACACCCTGAATTTTGTTACGAGTTGTTTGCGGTTTATCACTCATAATGGCAATTTTCTGGCCAATCACTCGATTAAGAAAGGTTGATTTCCCTACATTCGGCCGGCCAATAATCGAAATAAACCCAGACTTGTATCCGTTTCCATTCCCATTATTCTGCATGTAAATCCTCCGGTGAAAATGCTCCAGGCAATAATTCTTCGACGGTAATTTCTTGAATATCCCCTTTTAAGTTGGTTAAAACCACCTTCATATCCTTAGGGCACAGTTCAGAGATTACCTGCCGGCAGGCACCACAAGGAGAACATGGTCGTTCTGTATCAGCTACAACAGCAAGCAGCGCAAAATCCCGATCGCCATGTGAATAGGCACTAAATAGAGCTGAACGTTCTCCACAGTTGCACATACTGTAAGCGGCATTTTCTATATTACAGCCATGATATACTTTTCCATCCGTTGTTAACAATGCTGCCCCTACTCCAAACTTCGAATAAGGAATATAGGCTTTTTCTCTTGCTTTTTTTGCTTCTTCAATTAATTCTTCGATGTTCACAATTTTTCTTCCCTTCCAGCAGAAATCTGCTGTTCCTTTATTTTACATCAAAAATGAGAGAAAATCATTACCTGCAACAAAAAAGTAATAAAAAAATTAGAATTTTCTCACAAATCAACCTATCCAAGAATTATAAGCTGAAATGTTATTTTACCGAATTCCCTTTCCCTTTTCAAACCGTTGCTAAAATAAATTTAGAATGTAAGGGAAAAAAATGATCATCCCAATTGCCACCGATAGGACAGCATAAACTAAGACTGCCCCGGCAGCCAAATCTTTCGCTTGTTTTGCAAGTGGATGATATTCTCCTGTCACTAGGTCAACCACACGCTCGATAGCGGTATTCACCAGCTCTAAGGCAAACATGCCGCCAATCGCGAAAAGGATAAATAACCACTCTATTTTCGTAATCGAAAAATAATACGAACCGAGTAAAACAATGATAGAGCTGATGAAATGAATCCGCATATTTCTTTCTGCTTTAAGAGCTATATTAACCCCTGAAATGGCATATGACAAAGAGCTAATGAAAGATATCGGATTTCGTTTATCTTGTGAGTCCATACTCGTTTAATATTTCCTTTTGCAGAGTGAACATTTCTCTTTCTTCATCCTCGCTCATGTGGTCATAGCCTAAGAGATGCAGGAAACCATGAACCGCGAGAAATCCGAGCTCCCGTATAAAAGAATGCCCATACTCCTCTGCCTGTTCTTTTGTTTTTGGAACAGAGATAATAATATCCCCTAGGACACGAGGAAGCTGGTTTCCGGTTATTTCAATTTCACCTTCACCCAGTTCTTCCATAGCAAAAGAAATAACATCGGTTGGGGCATCTTTCATACGATATTCCCGGTTAATCTCCTGAATTCTCTCGTTGGAAACAAATGTGACCGAAACTTCGCTATTGATTTCAACATTTTGTTTATTTGCGGCAAAATTTAATACTCTTTCAATTTCAAGCATTTGTTCGTCTGAAAGTTCATTGGTTTCATCAATACAATCAATCAGTAATGTCATGCTTGCTTCACCTTCTTTTTCGTCATTTCTGGATATTCAATCCGCGAGTGAAAAATCCCCTTTAATGTTTCGCATAACGTATGGGTTACCGTTTCAATTTCTTTGATTGTAATATCGCATTCATTTAATTGACCATCCTGGAGCCGGTCAGCGACAATTTTATTGACAAGCGATTCAATTAATTCGGGCGTGGGCTGTGATAAAGACCGGACAGCCGCCTCCACGCTGTCTGCAATGCCAACCACAGCAGACTCTTTAGTTTGCGCCTTTGGTCCCGGATAGCGAAAATCGCTTTCCTTTGTTTCTTCTTCGTTTTGGAGCGCCTTATGGTAGAAAAATTTCAATAAAGTTGTCCCATGATGCTGTTCGGCAATATCAATAATTTCTTTCGGCATATGGTATTTCTTCAAGATGGATGAACCGTCTATTACATGCGCAATGATGATATGAGAACTCTTGTCTGGCGGCAAGCGATCATGCGGATTGTCATGGTGCATTTGATTTTCAATAAAAAAGTTTGGCCTTTTTGTTTTGCCAATATCGTGATAATAGCTGCCAACCCTTGCCAACAGGCCGTTTGCCCCAATTGCCTCACATGCAGATTCTGCTAAATTAGCGACCATTACACTATGATGATATGTACCGGGTGCCTCCATTAAAATTTTTCTAAGCAGCGGATGATTGGGATTAGATAGTTCAATCAACCTCATCGTCGAGAGAATCCCAAAACTAGCCTCTAAAAAAGGCAGTAAGCCAATGGTTAACACAGCTGAGCCAATTCCTGATACCAAGGCTGTAATAAGATAATACCCATATTCGATTCCTGAAAACTGACCGTTCGGCAGAAACATTAGCGCCACTATCGCCAAAAGATTGACTAATGACGCAATCGAGCCTGCTTGCAATATTTTCGAGCGATGATTTTGCCCGCTCAAAAACAGGATGCCCGCTAAAGCGCTGAAAAGGATATAAATACCTTCCGAAAAGTTTAGGGTTCCCGTCACTCCCTCATTGAAAAGAACACTACCGCAAACCGCCAGAATAATCGCCGTGAGGATCGCCAGCTTTTCATCAATTAATATCCTAATTAGCATGCCCCCCATCGCGGCAGGGAATAAATAGCCAATTCCCGCGTAATTAAATATTTGCAGCAGACTGACCAGTTTCATAATTAAAATGGAAAGTAGAAAAATAATCCCATACAATAATAAAAACATTTGCCGTTTCTCGGGAAGAGATTGCATTTGATAAAAATAATAATAAACGGCCGAAAGAATAATGGTAATTAAAACAACTAAGCCAATGAATGGTTTAAATGATTTTTCAGTGTTGAGAAGACCGACTAGCTTTAACTGATGATAAATATCCTGATTAATTAATTTTCCTTCTTCGACAATGATTTGCCCCTGAAGAATCTTTACATGTTCTACGTTTTCAGCCGCCTGCAGTCGTAAATCCTCTGTGGCAGCCGGGTCATAAAATTCATTCTGGATAACTGCATACCTGCCCAGATCAATCGCAGCACTTCTTAAACTATCATTTAATGCTGAGTATTTTAATTCTTCTTCGACTCGCTTTTTAGCGTTTTCTACTTCATCTCCAGGTATTCTTTTCGTCATCACATTGTTGATTGCTGTTACGGTCAAATCCTTAGCGTTCGACAACTCCTCGTTACTCGCTTGGACTAAGCTTGAGAACACTTGACCGGGGAGATCCTTCGAAACACCGGAGGTCAATTTTGCTTTAAGCCTTGTCACTTTTTCTGATACACTCGGCTCCTCTTTTGCCGGTTTTTCCTCCGTAGCCGGCTCTTCCTGCTTCTTTAATTCTTCTTTTATTTCATCATTGACCTCTGCTGCTGCGGAAAAAATAGACGTAATTAAATCCACTCGGTTTTGCGTGTATTCATTTTTTAAGGTATAAACAGGCTGGACTTGGTCGCGTGCCTCTTTCCGTTTTTTCTCGGTACTATTTTTATCCTCCACTGTTCCAGGGGATCGAATCGTTTTTTCTGCAACGGAAAACAAGCTCAAGTCAAGTTTTTCTGGTTTTACTTGACTATACATTGCCGCAAAAAGGATGGCTCCTAATACAATAAAAAATAAGATTCGAAAAAAAGTAAAATCGAGCAGCTTGCGTACCCGTATGAAGTATTTCTGCAGTTTTCCCAACTTTATCCCCCCAAAACACGGCCCGACATTATAACGCAAGAATAAACATATTATTACTGAAAGTTCGCTTTATGTAAAATGATAACAGTTTTTCTTTCAAGTTTCATCCACTAAACGAAGAAGATTCATTATTTCGCTTTATCTTGGTAAGGAAAAAGGGGTAAACCATTTATTCAGGTTTACCCCTTGTGTTTTTGTTAGATTGTTTTCTTCTCATACGCTTCAATAATCCTGCCTACAAGCGGGTGACGGACAACATCGGTTTGTTCTAAAAAGGTAAACGAAATGCCGTTTACATTTTGTAAAATTTCTTCCGCTGCGATTAATCCGGATTTTGCTCCCTTAGGCAAATCAATTTGCGTTTTGTCGCCAGTAATAATCATTTTCGACCCAAAGCCTAGTCTTGTCAAAAACATTTTCATTTGGGCATGTGTCGTATTTTGTGCCTCATCTAAAATAACAAAAGCATCATCTAACGTACGGCCTCTCATATACGCAAGAGGAGCAATTTCAATCGTCCCCCGTTCAATTAACCGCTGTGTATGTTCGACGCCTAAAACGTCATTTAAAGCGTCATACAAGGGCCTTAAATATGGATCCACCTTCTCTTTCAAGTCTCCGGGTAAAAACCCAAGACTTTCTCCCGCTTCAACAGCCGGCCTAGTTAAAATAATTTTATTTACTTGACCGTTTTTTAGGGCACCCACAGCCATAACAACTGCTAGATAGGTTTTCCCCGTTCCAGCTGGCCCAATCCCAAAGACAAGATCATGCTTTTTTATCGCCATTACATATTGCCTTTGTCCGAGGGTTTTAATCCGAATGGTTTTACCTTTGACATTTTTGCCGATTTCCTCATCATATAAATTGACAAAGTAATCAAGTGTTCCCTTATTCGCCATTTGAACCGCATAGTGAACGTCTCTTTGGCTAATATTAATTCCCTTTCGAATCACAATCATTAATTTGTCAAGAATTTCCCCAGCAAGGCTGACCTTCTCTTCGTCGCCTGACAAATTAACAGATTCCCCTCTTGTAATGATGGAGACATCAAGTTCTTGTTCAATTATTTTTAAATTTTGATCAGAGTTACCCAGTAGTGTAATCGCCTCGGCTGGGTTTTCTAGCTGTACTTTAATTGTTGTTAATTTTTCTGTCATTCAGGTGTCTCCTTGAATATCGGTTGTCCGACTGCTATATTTTCAATTATTTTAAAGTGAATATCTAGTATAACTTTACCATTTTTAGTTGACTTGTGTAAAATTTTTTCATCTTTGATGATAGCATCTTCATCTAATTCGCTTTTTATTTGTTTTCTTGCCAAGTTAAGCGCTTCTTTTTCTGCCTCTTCGTTTGTATATTCACGAGTAAACTCTTCCCGTTCTCGAATTGTTTTATGAACATAGGATATCGGCAAATCCCACTTTAAAAAGTGAATTTTACGAACATCCTTTTCTGTCTCATATTTTTCAAACTCTGGCTTCCCAAAGCCCCAAATTGGGATTTCCCAACTGCCCACTAAAAGAGATCGTTTTTGTTTTTCCTTGCCATTATATACCTTAAAGCTCGTTATTAACGGAAGCTTGACGTTACTTTTATACCAAGTTTCTCCCCAAACCTTGCCCGTAGCTGCAACTAACTCGGTCTTACCTTCTTGTCCATACACCCCAGAAACGAGTATTTGCCCCGGCTCTACATGGTCATTCCTCTCAACCACCGGCTGACCCGTTTCAACAAACATCTTTACAATAGTGGCCTTCTTTTTCGCGACAAGATTTTGCGGGGATAATTGCTCTGGCTTTTTGGGCTCATTTTTTTCGACCGCTTGAAGATGATAGGTTGTCCCGTTTAATTCCACACCAACCCAGGTAAGATCGCCAATGTTATTCGTTAATTGCCGCTGTATTCCTTCCACATTTTTAACGAAAAATTGAACCTTGCCAATTTTCACACCCATCTTGTCCAATTCTTTGCGAATTTTGTATTCTGTCGCGGGCTTGGCCCCTTTTATTTCAATGCCCCAAATAACGTTAGATAACAATAAGATAATCAACAGGAAAACTCCTGCACCTAGTAAAAAGCCGCTATTTTTTAACAATCTTTTGAATAAAAATGGGATTCCACTTCTTCGTAAAAATGTGATTGAACATTCGCTTTTTCTTGCATAAAAACGAATGTTCTTGGCATCATGAAGCCTCATTTTAAAGGTAACCGTCTCCGTTCCATGCCGCTTAACATTCCAAATATGAATACCATTCCTTATTAGCACATTTAAGAAACGCTCAATCCCCTTCCCAGATACTTTAACGGTCACTCTGCCATAGAGAAATTCAATCCACTGGTTCTTCATTTTTTTCCTCCCGGATTATCAGTTATATACATGACCTGATCAATTTTTCCTTCTAACAAAATTTCTTCAGGTAAAATCGTTTTAATCACAAAAGAACTTCCCTTTATCAACAATTGGCCTTGCTTTAATAGCAGGCGCAGCTCTTTATCGGTAAAGGCCAGCAAGCCACGGTGGTTCTCAATATACACATGGATTTGGCCAATCATCGTAATCCGAGGCAGATCCATCATGACATCCTGAGGAAGATCCATTTTATTAGCCATCCAATTGCGGATTCGCCCGCCCCATTTTTTTGCCATAAAAAAAGAACCCCCTTTCATCTCAATTTATGAAATGAAAGGGGGTTCTAGCACATTTTTTTCGATTTGATTTATGATTGCCTGTTTAGCCTCTTTTAGTAAAATACGGTTTTTTCGAACGAGGCTCGCCAAGAATTTCTGACCAGACAATTCCATTAACCAGTGTTTTGGCGTCCGGGTATTCAGAAAGAATAGTTCCAGCTTCTTCTTGCTTATCCTTCTCAATATGTTCTTTAATTCTTTCTTTTTGCTGTCGAGAGGCGGCCGCTCTCTCTCGACTGAATTCAGACTCTTTTCTTACCTGCATGTACTCATTTTCGAGATTTTCCGGAGCAGCTGTTTTTTGCTCAACGATTACAGGGCTCGTTCTTCTTGGTTTCATAATTGGGCTCGGTTCACTTAATTCATTATCAGTAAGCTCTTGAAAAAGTTTGCGGATTTCCCCAATGGCATTGGTTGAAGTTGGCTTATTTGGGGATTGGCCGCGATTATTTTTTACTTTACTAAACATCGAAGTGATAATGCCGATAACAATCATGACTAATAGTGTATTCAATTCTTCACCCTCCTTTTTTGATCAAAGTGGGTTTTACTGGTCATCCTTTTTCTCACCGGTTATTTTCCCAATAGAGCCTCTCATATCTGTATCGGCGGAAATGTTTTTAATGTTCATATAGTCCATCACACCGATATTTCCTGATTTTAGTGCTTCTGCCATCGCTAGAGGAACCTCTGCTTCTGCTTCCACAACTTTTGCTCTCATTTCCTGTACTTTTGCCTTCATTTCTTGTTCAGAAGCGACAGCCATTGCCCGGCGCTCTTCCGCTTTTGCCTGCGCAATCTTCTTATCAGCTTCCGCTTGTTCTGTTTGCAGCTCTGCACCAATGTTTTTACCGATATCAACGTCAGCAATATCAATCGAGAGAATTTCAAATGCTGTACCTGCATCAAGCCCTTTTGCAAGGACCGTTTGTGAGATTAAATCTGGATTCTCAAGGACCTTACTATGACTATCTGATGAACCGATGGTAGAAACGACCCCTTCACCAACACGGGCAACAACCGTTTCTTCACCGGCACCACCGACAAGACGCTCGATATTGGCACGAACGGTAATTCTAGCCTTCGCTTTAACTTCAATCCCATTCATCGCAACACCCGCAATAAACGGAGTTTCGATAACTTTTGGATTAACACTCATTTGCACCGCTTCTAACACGTCACGACCGGCAAGATCGATGGCTGCACAGCGTTCAAACGATAGTTCAATATTGGCACGGTGTGCGGCAATCAATGCATTTACTACCCTATCGACATTCCCGCCGGCAAGGTAATGGCTTTCAAGCTGATTGATCGTGACATTGATTCCAGCTTTATGAGCTTTAATCAGCGGGTTAACTACCCTGCTTGGAGTTACCCGTCTAAGTCTCATCCCTACTAATGTAAAAATACTAATTCGCACTCCGGCAGCAAGTGCTGAAATCCAGAGCATAACTGGTACAAAGGATAATAGAATTCCAAAAAGAATTAAGGCAACGACGACAACGGCAAGAATAAAAATTGTTCCATCATTAATTTCCATTTATAAAAACCTCCTTCAACTATTTCACTTCTCTTACAACAATGCGGGCTCCTTCAACTTTAATTACTTTTACTCTGGCATCCTGTTCAATAAAGCCGCCTTCACTGACCACATCGATTCGTTCATGATTAATGATAACCGTACCAGCCGGCCTTAAGACCGTTAATGCTGTCCCTGTCTTCCCCAAAAGGTCTGTCCGGTTAATATTCGAAACATATCCATTCTCATTTCCCGCTGAATCAGACAGAACCATTTTGCTAAACAGCACCAGCTTTTTGTCAAAAACCTTAATCATGATAAAGAAAACGATGATCGAAATGATGATGGCAATTAAGATGGAAACCCCCATTTGCAAAGCATCTTCTCCTGATAAAAAAAGACTTAAAATTAATGCTGCAACACCAAGTGTTCCCGCAACCGCCCCCGGTACAAAGAATTCCAAAAAAATAAGAAGAATTCCTGCTACAAACAGGACTAATGTACCGAATCCAACAAGCCCCGCTTGAAAATGACCATAAAAGAATAGCAATAATGCAAATACACCGATGAACCCAGCTATACCAAACTTCGATGAAAAAAGTTCTAACACAATGCCGACTCCTGCAATCGTTAAGAGAACGGTTACAACAATCGGGTCAGTAAGCAATTCAATCATCAGCTGCCCCCCCTTTTTTTCTTTTTTTCAACTGACTGTATGTAGTACGTATGAAAGCAATAAAAGTTTCATTCGTTTATAAAAAAAGGCTCTGTTAAAAGTGAATGTTGATTTCCGTTCCAGGCGCTTCGCTTTCCGCGGGGCGGGCGGTGAGCCTCCTCGGCGCTAAAGCGCCTGCGGGGTCTCACCTGTCCCGCTGCTCCCGCAGGAGTCTCGCGCCTTCCACTCCAATCAACATTGTCCTCAAAATCAACAATGTGCTTTAATACAGCCTAAAATAAAAGACCGCAGACTTTAATGGTCTGCGGTCTTAGTGTCAGAATACTATGAAAGGTGTTGTTGTACAAATTTATTTACAAGTGACCCGTCTGCTTTTCCCTTAACTTTGGGCATAATCGCAGCCATCACTTTTCCCATTTCCGCTTTTGATTTTGCACCGACTTCAGAAATTGTTTCTTTTACAATCTCTGATAATTCAGCTTCAGAAAGCTGTTTCGGCAAATACAGGTCGACGATTGCCAACTCTGCACGCAACTTATCAACTAGATCTTGACGACCAGCCTTATCAAATTCATGGAGGGAGTCTTTGCGTTGTTTTACTTCGCGAGAAAGGATTGTTAGCTCTACATCTTCGGAAAGCTCTTTTGTTCCGAGCTTAATGGCTTCATTTTGCAACGAAGCTTTCACCATCCGAATGACTGAGAGTCTGTCTTTTTCCTTGTTTTTCATCGCTTGTTTCATATCATCATTTAAACGCTCGAGAAGACTCATATATTACACCCTCTCTTAAAACTTACGTTTTCTAGCAGCTTCAGACTTTTTCTTACGTTTTACACTTGGCTTTTCATAGAATTCGCGCTTTCTTGCCTCTTGCAAAGTACCAGTTTTTGATACTGTACGTTTGAAGCGACGAAGAGCATCTTCAAGCGATTCGTTTTTACGAACGACGGTTTTAGACATTCTCTTTCCCTCCCTCCGAAACACAACACACTTACATTCAATCCATGTACCTTGCAATTATAATATAACCTTGAAACAAGGTCAACTGAAATTCGCAGTGTTAGGACGAGCTTTTCATTTTTTTTATGCAAATTATAGAAGAGCCTGTCTGAAAAAGTGGCATGTCCCGCAGTATTTGACCATAGAATGAATGGGAGGGGGCCAAAGACATGCTATACATACTATTATTTCTTCTTTGTATTTTATTATTTATTTTTGGTATGACCATTATTAGGTTTGGGTTATTCAATTTGTCGGCGAATAAATTGAAAACATGGCTGATCAAACTAACACGTACACCATTAAAAGGGATGTTGACAGGAACATTTATTACCGCTCTCCTGCAAAGCAGCACTGCTGTCATGGTCATTACCATTGGCTTAATTTCGGCTAGAATTATGACCTTTCCTCAGTCAATCGGGATTATTCTCGGCACCAATATTGGCACTACATTTAAAACTGAACTAATTACCTTTGATTTAGATGCGGTCCTAGTTCCCCTTGCCGTTAGCGGAGCATTTCTAATTTTATTTAAAAATAAAAAGGCAAGAAGTATTGGCATGCTTCTGTTCGGAATTGCCTCTGTTTTCACGGCGATGAAAGGTTTTGAATTATTAGCGGAGCCATTAACTACAATGGACTTTATCAATAAATTTATCTTATCGATTAATGATAATATTTTTTTAAGCTTATTAACAGGCACAGTGATTACGGCGATTATTCAGTCAAGCACGGCGATGACTGGGATTGCGATGGGTTTTCTAACTGCCGGGCTGCTGCAGTTGGATGCCGGCATCGCGATTGTACTTGGTGCTAATATCGGCACCTGTATTACAGCGGTTATTGCATCGATTGGCGGCGGAAAGGAATCTCGCCTGGCCGCATTTGCCCACGTTTGGTTAAATGTATTCGGGGTCTTGCTGTTTATTCCGCTGATCCCGATACTCACTGATAATGCACCGTTACTCGCAAGTAAAAGAGATGTACAATTAGCGCATATTAGTGTGATTTTTAATGTTGCCACTTCCCTGCTTGTTTTACCGTTTGCTACTAGGTTTGGTGAGATGATTTTATACTTGCACGATCGAAAACCAAAACGCCCTGTATCGTAGAAAGACAGCAAATTTGCTGTCTTTCTTTGTTATTGAGTACTGGGACTTGCAAGAGTGGGTGGGATTGGCTTCACGCGAATTGTAGAGTACCGAGATTCGTTTTTTTACTTGACGGGCACTGTGATCTTCCTGAGTGCCCGAGATGTGCTCTTTTCTTGCTTTACGGGCGCTGAGACATTAATTCTTTTTTTAGTAATTTGAAGTCACTAGCATCCCGTTTATGATTGCGACACTTGAACTTGCTCCAATCCTGGTCGCTCCGGCATCAATCATTTTTTGGGCGTCTTCTGTGCTTCGTACACCGCCGGAAGCTTTGACACCGATATCAGGTCCTACCGTTTTTCTCATTAGGGCAATGTCTTCAAAAGTTGCCCCGCCTGTTGAAAATCCGGTAGAAGTTTTTACATAATCAGCACCAGCTTTAACAGCAAGTTCACAGGCGCGAATTTTTTCTTCCTTTGTTAAAAGACTTGTTTCAATAATCACCTTCGTTAATGCTTTTCCCTTGGCTGCTTCAACAACAGCCCGGATATCGCTCCCCACCAATTCATCATTGCCATCTTTTAGTGCCCCAATATTAATGACCATGTCTACTTCATCAGCACCATGTTCAATTGCATTTGTTGTTTCAAACGCTTTCGTTTCAGAAGTTGTCGCACCTAAAGGAAAGCCAATTACCGTACAAACCTTGACATCACTGCCCTGTAATAATTCCTTTGCCGTCCTGACCCAAGTTGGATTAACACATACGGAAAAGAATTTATTCTCCCTGGCTTCTCGACAGAGAGTTTCGATTTGTCCTTTTGTTGACTCCGGCTTTAGTAAAGTGTGGTCAATCATTGCAGCAACATTTGTAGTAGTAGCCATATGCATACTCCCTCCGATATCATTTTATTTTCAGAAAGAAATTTGCTGCTTATAATAGTTTGCCCCAAAATAAAAAGGACCCGAAATAGGTCCTTTCCTTAAATGGCAGCTTCTTCTTTAGTAAATACTTCTTTCTTCACTAACGCAGATTCCTCAACAACCTTAACAAATTGGCCTTCATTGTATGGATATCCAGCTTTGGTTATCTTAACTTTAACAATTTTACCAATCATCTCTTCAGTTGCCGGAAAGACAACTTTCAAGTAGTTGTCAGTATAACCAACATATAATCCAGAATTTGCTTCATCCTTATATACCTCTTCTGGAATTACTTCTAATACTTCACCTTCAAAAAGTGAGGCGTATTCCTTTGCCAGTTGATCGGAAAGGGAAATTAAGCGGTGAACCCGTTTATTTTTCACTTCTTCATCCACTTGGTCTTCCATCCGTGCAGCCGGCGTTCCTGTACGCTTAGAATACGGGAATACATGGAGTTCAGAGAATTTATGTTCCTTAATAAAATTGTACGTTTCCATAAATTCCTCTTCGGTTTCCCCAGGGAATCCAACGATCACATCAGAGGTCACCGCAAGGCCCGGAAGCACCTCTTTTAGACGGTCCAGTCTCTCACCAAAGAATTCCATCGTATATTTGCGGCGCATTCTTTTTAAAACGGTATTGGAACCAGATTGCAATGGAATATGCAAATGCCGGACAACAATATTCGAATGTTTAATTACCTCGATCACTTCATCGGTGATCTGGCTCGCTTCAATTGATGAAATCCGGAGACGTTCAATTCCGTTTACTCCCGCTTCTAAATCACGAAGGAGCATCGCAAGATTATAATCCTTCATGTCTTCACCATAACCGCCAGTATGAATACCTGTTAATACGATTTCTTTGTAGCCTGAATCCACAAGCTGCTGCGCTTGGCGAATCACTTCTTTCGGATCACGGGATCTCATTAGGCCGCGGGCCCAAGGAATGATGCAGAAGGTACAGAAATTGTTACAGCCTTCTTGGATTTTTAACGATGCTCGTGTTCTGTCAGTAAAGGCCGGAACATCAAGCTCCTCATAAACACGATTTTTCATAATATTGCCGACGCCATTAATCGGCTGGCGCTCATGCTTATATTGTTCAATATAGCCGAGCATTTTCACACGGTCCTGTGTGCCGACAACAATATCTACACCAGGAATCGCCATGATTTCAGCAGGGGATGTTTGTGCGTAACAGCCAGTAACACAGATGACTGCATCAGGATTTTTCCTCACTGCACGGCGGATAACCTGACGGCTTTTTTTATCGCCGGTATTCGTTACTGTACAGGTATTAATAATATAAACGTCGGAAATTGATTCAAAATCAACCCGATCGTAGCCTTCTTGTTTAAACAACTGCCAGATAGCTTCAGTTTCATAATGATTCACCTTGCATCCAAGTGTATGAAACGCGACTGTTGCCATCGTATCCTCACCTCAATAGTTCAAAATGATAGGAAATGGCCGAAAGTGCATAGAGCGGGGCCGTTTCCGTTCTTAAAATCCGCGGGCCTAACCCGCATAGACCAAAACCATGATCCATTAATTGCTTAACCTCTTCGTCCGCTAAGCCGCCTTCAGGTCCAAAAACCAAAAGCAATGACTCACCGTTCTTCATTTGTTTGAGGGTTGAAGAAAAAACGGAAATTTCGCCTTTTCTGCTCTCATCCTCAAAGGCAGCTAATTTATAATCAAAATCCTCACTTTTTCCCATTAGAGCTTTAAAGCTCATCGGGCTTACGATTTCCGGCATAAACGCTCGATGAGATTGTTCAGCAGCTTCTTTAGCAATTTTTTGCCATCTCTCTACTTTCTTCGCTCCCTTTTTTTCATCCCATTTTACAACTGAGCGAGCACCAGAAAATGGGAGAAACTGATGGGCTCCGAGTTCCGTTCCTTTTTGGATAATCCATTCGAGCTTGTCCCCTTTCGGAAGCCCGCTGGCAATCGTTATTGAAATTGGAAGCTCAGAAATCTCTTCTTTCCATTGTACAACGTCTGCAACGACACTTTCATCGGTAATTTCTGCAAGCCTGCATATAGCCTGTTTCCCTTCTTGGTCAACACAAATGATTTTATCACCAACTTGCATTCGCATAACCTTGACGATATGATGACGGTCTTCTTCGTCAATGAAAAAACGCTCATCATTTACTCGGTGTTTAACAAAGTAGCGTTGCACACTTTTGCACCCTCTCTAAAACATTTTACTCTTTATTTTACTAAAAATAATTTTAATTGGGAAATGAAAAAAAGGGGATTCTCCCCCTTTATTCCAGCATTATTTCCGTTTGGCAATAATTGCAACCCAGTCTTCCATCAAAATGGTTTCGGAAATTTCAAAGCCCGCTCTCAGTAGAACTTCTTTAACCTGATCTTTCTTCTGCTGGATAATGCCTGATGCAATGAAAGTACCACCAGGCTTCACAACATGGGCAACATCGTCCGTAAACCGTAAAATAACTTCGGCTAGAATATTAGCCACTACGACATCCGCAGAATTTTCCTCGACACCATCAAGCAGGTTGTTTTGCGAAATAGTCACGGAATCATTTACTTTATTTAACTTAATATTTAACCTGGCAGTCGTTACCGCAACTTCATCCAGGTCATAGGCCCTAACATCTTCCGCACCAAGCTGTGCGGCGGCAATGCTCAATACGCCAGAACCAGTCCCGACATCAATTACTCTGTCGCCCGGACGGACAGTTCTTTCAAGCGCTTGAATACACATCACTGTTGTTGGATGTGTTCCCGTTCCAAACGCCATACCAGGGTCTAATTCGATAATTAATTCATCGCTGCTGACAGGCTCATAAATCTCCCAAGTCGGTACAATCGTGAATTTTTCAGAAATTTTCACTGGGTTATAGTATTTCTTCCAAGCTGTTGCCCATTCTTCTTCGTTCACTTCACTGATGGTTACTTGGTTTTTGCCAATATCAATATCATAAATAATTAAATTATTGATGGATTCCTTAATGGCATCTACTGTTTCACCTAGGAAGCTGGTAACTGGCAGGTAGGCTTTCACAATAACCCCTTCTTGTGGGTAATCGTCTGGATTAAGTTGGTAAATTTCTCCGAATTGATCTTCCCTTTCCTTTGTCAGTTCAAAAGGATCTTCAATAACTACACCGCTCGCTCCAGCTTCATGCAAGATATGAGAAATAGGTTCAATTGCCTCATTTGTTGTGTGAATACTGATCTCGGACCATTTCATCTTACCAACTCCAATCCTTACTCGCTTTTAAAGGCACGTTTTACTTTTGAGAAAAAACTTTCTTCATGCTCACCAATTGGCGAAGAGCCGCTTAGCTCTGCAAATTCTCTTAGAAGCTGCTTTTGTTTGTCTGAAAGCTTTGTTGGGGTAATAATGCGAACGAGAATATACTGATCCCCCACACCATATCCGCGGACATTAGGAACACCTTTCCCTTTCAAACGGAACTTTTTGCCCGTTTGTGTACCGGCAGGGATTTTTAGCTTTACTTTTCCATGGAGAGTCGGAACTTCGATTTCATCACCCAAGGATGCCTGAGCAAATGTGATAGGCATTTCACAATAAATATCATCGCCATCTCTTTCAAAAAACTCATGCGCGCGTACTTGGAAAACAACGTAAAGGTCACCAGCTGGCCCGCCGTTTGTTCCCGCTTCCCCTTGCCCCGCCATGCGAAGCTGCTGTCCATCATCAATCCCGGCAGGAATTTTGACGTGTATTTTCTTGCGCTTTTTCACTTTTCCTGCGCCGCCGCAAGTGGAACATTTATGTTTTATTTCTTTCCCTGTTCCATTACAGTGATGACAAGTGCGACGATTAACAATTCTGCCAAACGGTGTATTTTGTTCTACGTTCAACTGTCCGGTTCCTTGGCAGTGCTGACAAGTCTCAGGCTTTGTTCCTGGCTTAGCTCCAGACCCGCTGCATGTTCCGCATGTTTCTTCACGTGGAATTTCAATGTCTGTTTCTTTGCCAAACGCTGCTTCTTCAAAAGAAACGGTCATCGTGTATTGAAGGTCTGCACCCTGCCTTGGCGCATTTGGATCACGTCGTCTCGAACCGCCGCCGCCGCCGCCAAAAAAGGTATTAAAGATATCTTCAAAACCGCCAAAGCCGCCGCCAAAATCTCCCCCGCCGCCAAAACCTTGATTTGGATCGGTATGGCCAAATTGGTCATAATGGGCCTTCTTTTGATCATCGCTTAATACTTCATATGCTTCTGTAATTTCCTTGAATTTATCTGCCGCATCTGGCTCTTTATTAATATCTGGATGATATTGTTTAGATAGTTTACGATAGGCTTTTTTTATTTCATCCTTTGAAGCGCTCTTAGTAATTCCAAGCACTTCATAGTAATCCCGTTTACTCATGATTACCACTCCCGAATCTGTCACATAAAGATTATTCTAACACCGATAATGATGCTATTGCAATAAAAAAGCCAAAGCAGTTAAACTGACTTTGGCTTTTTCTTTTTTCACAGCCGATTACTTATCATCTTTTACTTCTTCGAATTCTGCATCAACGACGTTGTCGTCTTGGGCACCAGCATGAGCGCCGCCTTCTTGGCCGCCTTGCTGTGCTTGCGCCTGCTGTGCTGCTTGCTCATATAGCTTAACAGTCAAAGCTTGAACGATTTCTTGCAATGCATCCTTTTTAGTGCGGATTTCATCAAGATCATTTTTCTCTATTGCTTGTTTTAATGCTTCTTTTGCTTCATTAGCTTTTTCGACTTCACCAGCATCAACTTTACCTTCAAGATCCTTTAAGGTTTTTTCAGTTGTAAACACAAGCTGATCTGCTTCATTACGCAGTTCTACTTCTTCTTTACGCTGCTTGTCAGCTTCTGCATTTTCTTCTGCTTCTCTGACCATTTTTTGAATTTCATCATCAGAAAGACCAGTAGAAGACTTAATTGTAATTTGCTGCTCTTTATTCGTACCTAAATCTTTGGCCCGAACGTTTACAATACCGTTTTTATCAATATCAAAGTTAACTTCGATTTGCGGAATTCCCCGTGGTGCTGGTGGAATATCAGATAATTGGAAACGGCCTAATGTTTTATTGTTGGCCGCCATTGGACGTTCCCCTTGAAGCACATGGATGTCAACAGCAGTTTGGCTATCTGCAGCCGTTGAGAAAACTTGTGATTTAGATGTTGGGATGGTTGTATTACGGTCAATTAATTTCGTAAATACGCCGCCCATTGTTTCAATTCCAAGGGATAGCGGTGTAACGTCAAGTAAGACAACATCCTTAACATCACCTGTGATAACGCCGCCTTGAATCGCAGCACCCATCGCCACTACTTCATCCGGGTTTACTCCGCGGTGAGGCTCTTGTCCAGTTGCTTTTTTGATTGCTTCTTGGACAGCAGGGATTCGCGTTGAACCACCGACAAGGATAACCTTATCAATTTCTGATGGTGACATGCCGGCATCGCTAAGAGCTTGACGAGTTGGACCCATAGTCCGTTCAACTAAATTAGCGGAAATTTCATCAAATTTTGCTCTAGACAAGGAAACTTCAAGATGAAGCGGTCCAGCAGCTCCCGCAGTAATAAATGGAAGTGAAATCTGAGTTGAAGTCACACCAGACAAATCTTTTTTCGCTTTTTCAGCGGAATCTTTTAGGCGTTGTAACGCCATTTTATCTTTAGAAAGGTCAATTCCATTTTCTTTTTTAAATTGTTCCACTAAGTAATCAATGATGACTTGGTCAAAATCGTCACCGCCAAGACGATTATCTCCGGCAGTTGATTTTACTTGGAAAACGCCGTCCCCTAGTTCAAGGATAGATACGTCAAATGTACCGCCGCCAAGGTCATAAACAAGGATAGTGTGGTCTTGATCGGTTTTATCTAAACCATATGCAAGTGCTGCAGCAGTTGGTTCATTGATAATCCGCTCTACTTCAAGACCAGCAATTTTTCCGGCATCCTTTGTAGCTTGACGTTCTGCGTCATTAAAATAAGCCGGTACTGTAATAACAGCCTTTGTTACTGGCTCGCCAAGATAATCTTCAGCATAAGATTTTAAATATTGAAGAATAATGGCAGATAATTCCTGTGGTGTAAAGTTCTTACCTTCAATCTCTTGTTTAAAACTTGTGCCCATGTGACGTTTGATAGACATAATTGTATTTGGGTTCGTAATTGCTTGGCGCTTTGCCACTTCCCCAACTTGACGCTCGCCATTTTTAAACGCAATAACGGACGGAGTTGTACGATTTCCTTCTGGATTAGGAATTACTTTTGGTTCTCCGCCCTCAAGCACTGACACACATGAGTTTGTTGTACCTAAGTCAATACCAATTATTTTACTCATAGCCTTTACCTCCTAAAAAATATGTAGAATTATTGATTTACTTTAACCATTGATGGGCGAATGACCCGATCCTTTAATATATACCCTTTTTGAAATTCATCAGTGACAATGTTGGAGCCGAAATTCTCATCTTCTCCCTGCATCACCGCTTGGTGCTGATGGGGATCAAACTCTTTCCCAACCGCTTCAATCTGCTCAACGCCTTCTTTTATTAGGGCATCTAATAAATTGCGGTAAACCATGTCCATGCCTTGCAGCACAGACTTTGTTTGTTCATTGTCTGCTTCTAAATTCATTGCTCTTTCAAAGTTGTCTAATGCAGGCAGTAAATCTGTTATTAGGTTTTGAGCTCTATATTTTTCGCCAGCCTCTTGATCCAATCTAGTTCGGCGACGGAAATTATCAAAATCTGCTTGAAGTCTTAGGTAACGATTTTCCGCTTCCGCTAACTTCCCCTGTAGTTGTTGAATTTCTTCGAGCTGTTCTTCGACGGGATCAACAATAGTTTGTGCGGTTGTTCCATTCTCATCAAAAACAGGCTCAACTGTTTTTTCTTCAGTAAGTTCAACATTATCAGTATTTTCAGATTCTACTTCTTCATTAATGGTATTGTTTTTCTCAATTGTCAACTTACTCACCTCCCTTAAAAGCGTTAGGTATAATATTAAGATTTCCATAGAAAAGGGGGTAAAATAAGCAAGTATTTCACCCTTACTCAATATTACCTGTGTTAATTATTTTGATACAGCTTGGTTAACACTTCTGATAAATCCTTGCTTAAGAATTGCAGCAAGCTGATTACACGTGAATATTCCATTCTAGTTGGCCCAAGGATGGCTATCGTACCCAATTTTTCTTGACCAGCCGAATACGTAGCGGTAATTAGGCTGCAATTTTCCATTGCGCTATTATTATTTTCCCTGCCAATTTTCACATGAATCCCTGCTGAATTTTTTCTAATTAAATTATAAATCCACTCTTCCTGATCAATCATCATTAATAAACTGCGGATTTTTGAAATGTCATGAAATTCCGGCTGACTTAACATATTTGTTTTTCCGCCAAAAAAAAGCTTTTCATGGATTGGCATTTTCAAGGAATCGGCAATCGTATGGAGCATTAAATCGTAATTATGGATATGCTGCCTAAGGAGCATTGCGACTTCCTTGTAAATCTTATCGTTTAAATCATCAAGAGGCACTCCCGCTAAACGATCATTTAAAATATTGACCGTTTTTTCCAAATCTCCAGCATCCACCGAAGCAGGTATGGAAAACGTTCGGTTTTCGACATGACCTGTATCCGTAACAAAAATGGCTACTGCGGTTTCTTTGTTTAACGGAATAATTTGGATTCTTTTTAACTTATTAATACTTACGGCCGGTCCAAGGACGATCGAAGTATAATTGGTTAATTCGGATAAAATTTTCGCCGATCTTTGAATAATTTTCTCGAATTCAAAAATTTTCTCAGCAAAAATGGATTGAATAATGGATACATCCTGCTGATTTAACACCTGAGGCGACAATAAATGATCAACATAATACCGATACCCTTTTTCAGATGGAACACGCCCTGAAGAGGTATGCGTCTTTTCAATAAACCCCAAATCTTCAAGGTCGGACATTTCATTGCGAATTGTTGCTGAACTGAAGGAGATTTCCTCCTTTTTCGACAAGCTTCTTGAGCCGACTGGTTGGGCAGATCGAATAAAGTCATCAACAATTACCTGAAGAATTAACAATTGACGATCTGTTAACAACATTTATCACCTCTGTTAGCACTCCTGATTGCCGAGTGCTAATTATACTAATAAATTATCAAAAAAAGGGGGATGGTGTCAATCAAAAAGAAAAGTAGAAGCTAGACAATACCCAAAAAGGATTGAAAAACTTCATTGCCTAAAAAACGACCCTGTTTAGTTAAATATATATTATCCTTCTTCACTTCTATCCATTGTTTAGATACTAAATCAGTAATCTCGTTCTTAAATAACTCTTGTGGATCCTGGGCAAATTTCTTGATGAAATGAGAAATCGATACCCCCTCAGTTTTGCGTAAACCAAGGAACATTTCCTCTTCCATTTGTTCCGCTTTGGTTGTTATATGAGTTTCAAAAACCGGGAGTGCCCCGCTATTTATTTGATCGATATATTTTTTCACTGGTCCAGAGTTTGAGCGTCTACTTCCGTTAACATAGCTGTGGGCACCTGCTCCGAAACCATAATAGGATTCGTTATTCCAGTAAGTTAAGTTGTGCCTGCTCTCAAAGCCCGGCTTTGAAAAATTGCTTATTTCATACTGCCCGAAGCCGTGTTTTTCCATTTCTTCCATTAACATATCATACATTTGCGCTTCGATATCCTCACCAGGTGTCGGCAGTTTGCCTTTTTTTAGTAAGTTATAAAAAACTGTCTTTGGTTCGATGATTAACGAATAGGCAGAATAATGGGTAATATCTAATGTAAACGCCTCAGCTAATGATTCTTGGAAGTCGGTTACCGTTTGCGTCGGCAAACTAAAAATGAGGTCAATACTAATATTTTCAAAGCCAATCGCTTTTGCACGTTCAATTGTTTGATAGACATCCTTCGCCCGATGGACCCGGCCGATTTTTTTCAATAAGTCGTCGTTAAAGGTTTGGACCCCAAGGCTGATTCGGTTTACACCTGCATCTTTTAATATTTGCAATTTATCCGTTGATAAATCACCGGGATTTGCTTCAAAAGTGAATTCCAGGTTCGCAGATTTAGGTAAATTTCGGTTAATGCTTTCACAAAACTGTTCAAGCTGCTGCTCATTTAAAGAAGTCGGCGTACCGCCGCCGACAAAGATGGTTTCAAGCTGATCTGTTTGATATTCGCTGAGGGTCATCTTCATTTCCTGGTCAAGCGCTTGTAAATAGTCATTTACAGGCTGGCCCTTTAGAAATACTTTATTAAAATCACAATAATGGCAAATATGTTCACAAAATGGGATGTGGAGATAGGCCGCTTTAATCATTTTCTCACCTCTTTTTTGATAATTAAAAGAGGCTGGATTTTGTCTGTCAAAAGACTTGTCCCAACCTCCCGCTTTTTATTTCTTGGTATTGTTATCGTCCATTTTTAAGACAGCCATAAATGCCTCTTGCGGTACTTCAACGGAACCAACTTGTTTCATCCGCTTCTTACCTTCTTTTTGTTTTTCAAGCAATTTACGCTTACGGGAGATATCCCCGCCATAACATTTCGCTAATACGTTTTTCCGCATCGCTTTAATCGTTGAACGCGCAACGATTTTTTGTCCAATCGCTGCTTGAATCGGAACCTCAAATTGCTGCCTCGGAATTAAGTCCTTCAGCTTTTCGACGATTATTTTCCCGCGTTCATAAGCAAAATCATTATGAACGATAAAGCTTAAAGCATCAACCTTTTCAGAGTTAAGCAATATATCCATCTTTACCAGCTTGGACGGTTTATAACCAATCAATTCGTAATCAAAAGACGCATAACCTCTTGTACTTGATTTCAATTGATCAAAGAAATCATACACGATTTCTGCTAATGGGATTTCATAGATAATACTTACCCGGTTTTCCCCTTGGTATTGCATATCTATAAAAATTCCACGTTTTAACTGACAAAGCTCCATAATAGCCCCGACATAATCATTAGGTGCCATCATCGTTGCTTTTACGTATGGCTCTTCCACACGGTCAATTTTCTGCGGGTCCGGCAGGTTAGATGGGTTATCCACCTTGATTTCTGAACCATCTGTCATGTGGACATGATAGATAACGCTTGGCGCGGTGGTAATTAAATCAATTTTGAATTCCCGCTCAATCCGTTCCTGGATAATTTCCATATGAAGGAGTCCTAAGAAGCCACAGCGGAAGCCAAATCCAAGTGCCTGGGATGTTTCTGGTTCGAATTGAAGCGCCGAATCATTCAATTGTAGCTTTTCTAGTGCTTCACGAAGGTCATTAAATCTTGCTGTATCAATTGGATAAAGACCACAATAGACCATTGGATTGAGCTTTCGATAGCCTGGAAGCGGTTCAGTTGTTCCATTTTTGGCATTTGTAATCGTATCACCGACACGTGTGTCACCGACATTTTTAATCGAAGCTGTTAAAAAGCCAACGTCACCGACGGTTAATTCATCAAGCATTGTTGCTTTCGGTGAAAAAACACCTACTTCATTTACTTCAAACTCTTTTCCAGTCGCTACCATTTTTATTTTGTCACCGACTTTAACGGTTCCATCGACAACACGAATATAAGCGACAACGCCGCGATAAGCGTCATATAAGGAATCGAAAATCAATGCTTTTAATGGAGCATCAGGGTCGCCAGTTGGTGCTGGGACTGATTTTACGACTTGTTCAAGGATGTCTTCGATACCGATTCCTGCTTTAGCAGAAGCTAAAACCGCTTCGGAGGCGTCTAAACCAATGACATCCTCGATTTCATTACGCACCCTTTCCGGGTCCGCACTTGGTAAGTCGATTTTATTGATAACCGGTAGGATTTCAAGGTCGTTATCAAGGGCAAGGTATACGTTCGCTAGTGTCTGTGCTTCAATTCCCTGTGCAGCGTCAACGACTAAAATCGCCCCTTCGCATGCAGCAAGGCTCCTTGATACCTCGTACGTAAAATCGACATGTCCTGGTGTATCAATTAAATGGAAAATATAGTCTTCTCCATCATTTGCTTTATATTTTAACTGGACGGCATTTAACTTGATTGTAATCCCGCGTTCTCTCTCAAGATCCATTGAATCTAAAAGCTGGGCCTTCATTTCACGGGATGTTAAGGCATTCGTTTTTTCCAAAATTCGGTCAGCCAGTGTTGATTTCCCGTGATCGATATGGGCAATAATCGAGAAATTTCTTATTTTTGCTTGTCGTTTGAGTCTATCTTCTCTGTTCATGGTAGTTCACTCCTACTATACTCGCACATTTACACTATTTTTGATTATATCAGCAAAGAAAAGTGGAAATCAATGTTTTTATAAGAAAAGCGGAAGCGCCCTGGTCAGCGGCGTATGGCCTGGAGCACTCCAACTGAGATAAAGGAAACACGAAGAGCCGGAGGCGATTCGATGTTGACTTATCGTAGGGCGGAGGGCGAAGGACATTAGCCGCTAGGGCGCTGGAGCTAGACAATTCTCAAAGTCGAAATTTATACTTCTTATCTTATCAGAAAAGCGCAAGCGCCCTGGTCAACGGTGTATGGACTTTAATTACAAGATAAAATTAGCGGCACCATTAAGGTACCGCTAACCATTTTAGTCTGTAATCATCTGAATCAGTTTTTCCGAGGCGCCGGAAATCCCGTCTGACAGTTTCTTCCCCATCGATGAGAAGAAGTTAAACGCACTGATTTCCTCTAATCTTTTCTTTTTCGCCGCAATATCATGACTAGAAATATCATTTCCAAGAATGGAGGCACTTATATTGTTTCCTGATTCTTCGATAGAAACCGCATTTTGAAAGTTAGCATCGTCATAGCCCTTCATTTTATGAATCCCATTATTGGCTAATTGCATTCCTGTTAAAACTGAGATTAACATGAGCGCGGCAATGCATAGGCTTTTTAACATAAACATCCTCATATGAATGCTCCCTTACTATTGTTTATCAGTCGATTGGTCAACATTCTGATTCACTTTTTCTGCCTGCCAGTAATATTCACTGAACACATCAGCGAGTGCTTCAGCCGAACGGTTTAACTCTTCAAACGTATTATCGACACCGCCGAATTCAATTAGGATTGCACTATCGGATAGATTTTGATTGTAAACACCATTCGATCCGGGATCTTTTTTTAACATAATTCCCCTGCTTAACCCTTTATATTTCTTTTCTAAAAGGTTATGGAGTTCCCTTGCTAGTTTTTCATTCTTTTCATAATTGGGGTTTTTACCACCGATTACAAATACTAATTTCGCATAGGATTTTCCGTTAATATCAACAGTTGTATCCTCTTTCCGCTTAGAATCCCGGTGAATATCAATGAGATAACGTAAATCACGGTTGGAAGCCATTGCCGTTTGAACAACTGAGCGAGATTCCTGATAGGATTTCCCATAACCTAAGCCCTTTTTATTTAAATTCGCCTGGACATCCGTTTTATCAACAAAAGTACCGATTCCTCTGTCTTCTAAGCTTGTTTTTAATTGGTCGCCAACTTTTGTTACGTTAATTTGTGAATGATATGCCTTATCAGGATCGTTAACGTCTTTTAGATATGGGATATAGGACTCGCGATTATGTGTAAAGTAAAGATAGACAACCTTGTGCTCTCCTGTTGTTTGTCCAGATGCGATTGGCGGTTTTTCTTCTCCCGGCTTATCTAACCCCTCTAAATTCTGTAAAGAAGCTTCTTGTTCGGCTTTCATAATTTCGATCGGAGGCGCCGATTCAATCGGCATATTCGTATAATTCGTCCCTTCGCCGGCAACAACAATTTTTCCATCGAATTGAAAGAATCCGGGAAGCTCCCTGCCAAGAAGGCTTCGCGGGTCATTCAGATTAATATTGCTTGCTAGCTTAAATACCAAACTGCCGAGCTTAGGCGTCGGGGTCCATTTATTTTCTGCCTTCAAAAAATGATGATTTTCCCAACCCATTAATTGATAAAGCAGTTCACCGTTCACATTTGTAGCAGCCTGATTGACTGAAGAAGACATAGGTCGAAATTGCGGCTTTAACGAGGTTAACAGCCCGCTTATCGAAAAGACCAATATCAAAAATAATGAAAGAGCGGCGAAAATTTTCAGGATGCTTGTCCCTTCGACAATCATAAACGTGCCTGATGTTCTAGTATTTTTCATGGTTCCACCCCACTTAGAATTCTAGTAAATCTTATGACATTACTAGAATTGATAGAACCATAAATTTACGAGATAAAAGGGACCTGAAGGAAACTGGCCCCTTATTAAATTGGACTATCTTGTATAATACCCTGCGTTTTCTTGGTCAACTGCGCTGTGGAGGGAGGCGTTCAAACCGTTGGCAATCAGGTTGGCCATATCCTCGATGAAGACGTCGACTTCCTTTGGCGTAACCATTAAATTATGGCCAATTGGCGACAAGACCTCATAAATTAACTTCCTTTTTTCATCCTCAGATAATGTGCCAATCATGCCAAGAAACGTTTTCCGGTGCTTTTCTTCAGGTAAATCCTCTTCCGTTAACTTTCGCTTTTCGCCAAAGCTCATTCCCGCTGGGGCAAGTGCCCTTGAAGGACGATTTCCTTCCCTGAGCTCTTTTCCGAAATGCTTTAAAATGAAATCTATCGTATCACTCGTAATCGAAACAGCGTCGACCACTGTGGGAACACCAATGGCGATGACGGGAATACCTAATGTTTCTTTACTTAATTCTTTCCTTTTATTGCCGACACCAGAACCAGGGTGAATACCTGTATCGGATATTTGGATGGTCGAATTTACTCTTTCAATCGATCTTGACGCGAGCGCATCAATCGCAATCACGAAATCCGGTTTTGTTTTTTCAACCACGCCAAAAATAATATCGCTAGTCTCAATCCCGGTCAGTCCCATAACACCAGGTGAAAGGGCACTAACGGAGCGATATCCTTCCTCGACATTCTCCGGCTGAAGCTGGAATAAATGACGAGTGACAAGCAAGTTTTCACAAACTAACGGTCCAAGTGCATCTGGGGTTACATTCCAATTCCCAAGACCGACAACCAGACAGGAATCTGTTTTTTTAATCCCGGTCCCTTCTAAAAAATGAGAAAATTCCCTTGCAAAAACTTCGCCAACCTTCTGCTGAACCTCCGTATTTTGCTGGCGAATCCCTTGGACTTCAACGGTTAAATATCTGCCTGCCTTTTTACCAAGCTGCTGCTCGCCCTGTTTGGTAACTTCAACTAAAGAAATTTTTATATCATCAACATCTTTTTCCTTTATGATGACACCTTCAATTTGCGAAAGGTTTTCCTCCTGTCCAACTGTTCCGCCTTTGCCGGCAAGGACCATCTCCCTTGCTTCAATCGCCAAATCAGTTCGAACCGAATACTGACTTAAATCAATTGCTTCACCCATTACCATTCACTCCCATTATGAAATCTCCTATAAATAGAAACTATTTCCTATTTTTACCCTTCTCATTCCAAAACATGCAGAGTAAAATTCTTTCCTGATAATTGTGTATTGCAATATAGGCTCTCGTTTGATAAAATACTTCTTGTTCTGAATTATTATTGATGAATGTATAGTCGAGTTCATATAGTCTCGATTCTTTGTAGGAGGTGAATGGAATGCCTAACATTAAATCTGCTATTAAGCGTGTTAAAACAAATGAAGCGAAAAATGCTCAAAATACAACTGCTAAATCCGCAATGCGTACGGCTGTTAAGAAAGTAGAAGCTGCTGTTACTACTAACGACGCTGCTGCTGCAAAGGAAGCATTAGTAACTGCTGCTAGTAAATTGGACAAGGCTGCTGGAAAAGGTCTAATCCACAAAAATGCTGCTGCTCGTAAAAAATCACGTCTAATGAAAAAAGCAAACGCGCTTTAATAAGCGAAAAAAAACGATTCCTTTTACAGGAATCGTTTTTTTTACTTCTTTAACCGAAACAATAACATCTCAATCAGTAATGATTTATTCATACCGCCTGTTTTCATTTGATAATCCGCCTCAGCAAGCATCTCCATTAGGCTAGTTAATTCTTCATCGCTAAATTTATTGGCCTGGCCGAGCGCAAGCTTGACGCGGAACGGGTGTGTTTTCAGGAAACCGGCAATTTGCTGCTGCCCGTACCCTCGTCTTGAAAGCTCCTTCACTTGATAAATTAACCGGAACTGCCCTGCAAGCAGCGCCAAAATTTTGATTGGTTCTTCATTTTGTTTTAATAAATCATAATAAATTCGTAAGGCCTCATCCAGTTTACGCTGGACCACTTTTTCAATTAAGGTAAAAATATTTTGCTCAAGTGAGCGGGAAACTAACTTTTCAACTAAATTGACATCAATTTTCTTTTGGTCTGCGGCATACAAAGCTAATTTATCGACTTCGCTTGTAATCATAAACATGTTTGTTCCGACAAGCGCCAATAATTGCTCAATCGCATTTGGTTCAAATTCAATCCCGCTGCTCTTCGCTCGGTTCTTCACCCAATTGATTAATTCATGTTCTTTTAATTTTTTCGCTTCAACTAATTCTGCTTTTCGTTTCAATTCTTTGGTTATTTTTTTTCGTTCATCTAATTTTTCGTATGGAGCAGAAATAACCATTACCGTATAGGGCGCTGGTTCTTTCAAATAGGCCTCAAATTTCACTAAATTATGTTCAATCTTCTCTTTTGATTTTTCTGCCGTTAAAAACGCAGGATTATGTAAAAAGATCACTTTTCTTTCTCCGAAAAATGGAAAGGTTTCAGCATCCTCTAACGCCACATCGATAGGTGTATCTTCTAAATCATAGACCGAAAAATTAAAGTCCTTCTCTTCTTCGTTTAATGCCTCGTTCAGCAGTAATTGTTTCGTTTCATTGATTAAATATGCCTCTGTTCCATATAATAAATAAATGGGAGCAAAATCCCTTTGTTTAATTTTCCGCCAAATATCTAATACCATTGTCCGCGCTCCCCTTCATTTCACTCACATCTATCGTAAAGAAGCTTGGACAATTTGACAAGTACTTAAAGGGAATTAGCAACTTTTCAATAAAGTGCCAATTCCCAATTTATAATGAACGCCCGGCAATTTTTAGACCTAGGTTCTAAGCTGCCCGGCGGAATTCCTTTGTAATCATAGTGTTGCCTACCTCGAGTCAAACTATTTTGACAACTCTTGTCAGTATAGGAAAGCAACTAATAAGACGGTTTGCGCTCTCTGCCGTTTTCCACAGGCAGGCTGGATTTTTTCAGTCGAATGGCTTATACTATATGATGAAATAGGAGGGGTAGACTGTGAACGAATTCGAAAAAAATCCGGTAAGTAAACGAAACGATGCAATTGATTCTGGAGTAGGATTTGGGGTTTCCTTTGGTTTTTTTGCTTTAATGTTTATTATTGCAACAGTCATTAAGCTAATCGGTTCATAAATATTTGGCTACATATGTGTCATTTAAGAGGCTGCAATTTGCAGCCTTTTTGCTTTGAATAATACATCCTATGGCAGATAGGTTGAAAAGGTGCCATTATTTCGATAAAAACGGAAGGTAATGGCACCCTGCAGGTCCGTCCGGTAAATGGTCGTGTTCGTTTCTCTCAAACGCTCCAGAACCTCTTGATGTGGATGGCCATAACGATTGGTTTCACCTGCTGAAATTAACGCTGTACTCGGTTTGATTTGTTTGATGAACGCTTCGGCACTTGAGGTTTTACTTCCATGATGACCAGCTTTTAGCACATCAATCGTTAAATTAGGATATTGTTTGCTGATTTTCGTTTCCCCTTCTTGGTCAAGGTCCCCGCCAAAGAACCAGGTAACTCCCCCTACTTGCGAAACTAGAGCGATTGAACCGCTGTTTCGTTCACCGCTAAAATTCTTTTCAGGTGATACGATATTGAAATTATTTCCCGCACTTTTCCATTGATCCCCTGCCGATACTTTTACGACTGGGATTTTTCTCCTTTCTGCCTCCTGAATAATTCTTAATTCCGTTTCAGATGGTGCAACGACAGAAGGCAACAGGATTTGTTTGACCCGAAGCTCTTTTAAAATCGAAAATGTCCCGCCAATGTGGTCCATATCCCCATGGGTAAGAATGAGTTTGTCGATTTTCGTGATTCCCTTTCCCTTCAAAAAAGGAACAACAACATCCCTGCCGACTTCATACGGTTTTAAACGGTGCTTCCATTCTTCTTCCTCGCCAAACGTCATCGTTCCCCCCGTATCGATGAGATAGGTACCCTTTCCATGGGGAAGGTGAATCAAGATGCTATCACCTTGCCCGACATCAATCATCGTCACTTCACCATACGGGTCTAGCCATTTCCAGACAGGTTGAAAGGAAAGGAGGAAAACGACTAAATAAATCAGATGAGTTTTCTTTTTTGGATACGCTTTAGCTTCCCAGATGTAAAAAATAGCAATGATGATAACGATGTAGATGATTAGCTGAATGATGTTCGGCCTACCAGGAACAAAAGCAGCGAAAGAAAAATGAGCAAAATAATTAATAAGATGATTGGACAGGTTTATTATTTTTTCGAAGATGTTGATAAGAAATAGTGGTGTGTTTCCAAAAAGAATTTGGATGATAAACAAAATGTATAGGCCTGGGAGATAAACAAACGAAAAAAGCGGAATGTATAACATATTAGCTGCAATTCCCATTAGCGACATTTCAAAGAAATGATAGAACAATAATGGAAGGGCTGCTAATTGAGCCGTTACTGAAGTAGCCAGAATTCGGGCGCCATTGTTTTGATAACGGCGCAAAATAATCGGCGCAGAGAAAATAATCACCAGACTTACCGAAAAGGAAAGTTGAAAGCCAATATCAAATATTACCTTTGGCGAAAAAAACAAAAAAATCAGGAACGCCAAACTTATTGCATCAATCGGTAAGAGCTTTAGCTTGCTTTTCCACTTAACAGTCAATAAGACAAGATAAATCATTAGGACCGCCCTGATCACCGACGGAGAGGCACCAGTAAGAATGACATAGACAGGTAAAATCAGCAGCAGGAAATTCATCATTAACTGTCTTGTCAGCCCGATTCGAATACCCAAATAAAAAACCATCCCCACTAACAGCGAGACATGAAGACCTGAAATGGCCAACAAATGGATGATGCCCGTTTTTTGAAAATCTCCCAATAAAACAGGGTCTAGCATACTGCGATCGCCAAAAATTAAGGCGGCTGAAAGTGAGGCAATTTCAATTGGAAAATGTGCTTCAAGATAACGAATTCCTAAAAAGCGAAGTTGTTTCACAATGGTCATTGGCGAGGGTCTCATCGGGGAACAATTTTGAAGCGGATTTTCCTGGCTTTCAACGATCCAATAAATATCCTTCGAAGCTAAATATTGACGGTAGTTAAAGCTATTTGGATTTTTTGCGATGGCTGGTTTTTTCATGGTGCCTGACACCTGGCACAAACAATTGTAAAAGCTTTTACTTTTTAACGACACTTGTTCTGCTTCCGATTTAATTTTGTAACGGATTAGGAGTTTTTCCTTGAATTGTTTTTCGGTTGCTTGAATCTGCAGGAGGTCGCCATCAATTTTTGGATTCTGGCTATATTCGATATAGAAATCAGTGATGGTTTCGGGGATTACAGATTTATTTTCTAATTGTGTCCGTCCCGCCAAAAACAAAAATGTTACAAAGATAAACATTACCACGAATAGTTGTTTATTTTTAAACCGTTTGTATTTGTTAAGCAGATAAAGATAAAAGAATGTCAGCAGAAAAAACGGAAGAGACGTAACTAGAGAACAGAGGACACCCAAAAGGGCCGCAAGTGCGAAATAAAAGTATTTTCCATTCATGATTCTTCTCCATTTGTAGTTTTTAAACGAGGGTGAAACGCCGGAATATCCGGCGTCGTTCTAGAGGAATTACTGATTTATCTTTCGAAAATCGATGACCGGTTCTGTCAGTTCAACCTTTTCTGTTTTCACATTTGCTTGTTCAAATAGTTCGATGGCAAACGGGTGATTTTTATAATCCATCGCATAATAAACTGTTTTAATCCCTGCTTGGATAAGTGCCTTACAGCATTGCAGGCAGGGAAAATGAGTAACATAAATTTCCGCCTCGGATGTAGGCACACCAAATTTTGCACATTGTAAGAGTGCATTTATTTCCGCATGAATTGTCCGTACACAGTGATTGTCGATGACGTAGCAGCCTTTATCAATGCAATGGTCGCCGCCAGCTATCGATCCATTGTAGCCGCCGGCAATGATTCGTTTATCCCTGACAATCGTCGCCCCAACCGTCAGTCTTGTACATGTGCTTCTTAATGCGAGTAAATGACTTTGTGCCATAAAATATTGATTCCATGAAATCCGATTCACATGCTCCCACTCCTTAAAACATTTTCTGATTTAAGTGTAAGCTTGTCTGGACGATTTGGTCAATCAGAAAAGCGCAAGCGTTCAGATGTTGACTTATCGTAGGGCGGAGCGCGAAGGCATCTCGCCGCTAGCGAGCTGGACATTTCTCAAGTCGAAATTTCTTATCTTTTAAAAATATCGCAAATTTCTTTAAATACAATTACTTTAGGAAAAAACAGCCTGTTAAGGGCTAGATTATCCATTTTGAACATCGAATTGGCAGTAAAATGTAATTAGATGATACTTGCCCGTTTGAAAGACATGTTTTTCTGGCGGAAAAGCAGTCAATTATACTCGCACAATTTTTTATTAGCGAATCTTGAGAGTTTATTAGCGAATCTTACAAGTTTATTAGCGATTTCGCCATCTTTATTAGCGAATTTAGGGATTTAATAGCGAATTGAAATTCACCATGGAACCTTCGGATAATAAACCCTTCCCTTTTTTATACCCGTGTAATTTACTTTTCTAGAAAGCATTAGCAATCTTTTAGCTGTATGAATCGAATCCAAATGACAAAACTCCCGAAACTGCCGATTAGTAATTTGCATATCGAACAATAGAAAGTAATCCATCAACGCAGCTATATGGGCATCAACAAAATATTTGTCACAACGGGGACAATACCATTTTTGTTTTTTACGGATAAGGGGCAGATAATTGCAGCATGGTCCAAGAACACCTGTTACTAGATCTGACTGTTTAATTCCAAACTTTTCAAGTAGGAATTTTGTCGGCGGAGTATTCATTTTCACAAGAAGGCGACAAACTTTCCGAAGCTCTTTCGGATTGAGAAGTGAAGTAGAATACAGTTTTTCAAAAAAATGAATCTTATTTAGAAAAGCGTCTGCCTTACAAACACGTGGCTTTACTTTGCTGGCGTTGGGACCAGAAACCACATATGTAGCCTATGGGTTCCTGATGACAACCATGTAATCAATGGGGATCGGGGGAAAACCATTCGCAGCGAGCCATTTTTTAATAAAAGCTTTATGCCTTTCAGCCTGGGCAATGGGGTCTGGATACCCTTTTTCCTTATCATTATTTATTTGAATAAATTGCTCATTTTCAGTATCAAAAATTAGTTTTCCAGCCATATTTTTGACATCAATAATGAGCCCAAATTCGGGTGTTAAAAGAAAGGTGTCTATTTGGCAGTTGTAACCTCCATCCGGAAGGTTTAAATCGTGATGAATCAGATATTTTTCCTGCGGAAGAGAACGGAGATAGTAATCTAGTGATACCTCACCTTGATATCCGGCTTCCCGTCTTTTGAATTCCTCAAAAATGGCTTGATATTTTTGGTGACTTAATGGGAGCCGCCTTAATATCGCCGCCAAAATGAGAAGTTTTAATGGAATAGTCCTTGCTTTTATGACCAAACAAATCACTCCCTTACATTTTGATGATAAAATTCTAAAAAGAGGTAGAAAATCCTGCCGAATTCTAGCGAAAATTGTTAAGAATTTATGTCTGATTTCTTTATTAGCGAATCTCGGGAGTTTATTAGCGAATCTAGATGGTTTATTAGCGTATCTGAACCACTTATTAGCGAATATTTCAATTTATTAGCGCATCGGATTTAATAAGAAAAGCGCAAGCGCCCTGGAGCTAGACAATCAAGAATCAATGGACCGCAATCGAATCCTTTAATTTTTCAAACGTTTTATCACCAATGCCGCTTATATTCTTAATATCTTCCACTGCCTTAAATGGACCGTTGGAATTTCGATACTCAACAATGGCCGCCGCTTTTGCCGGACCGATTCCGGGGAGGGTTTGCAATTCAGTATCATTTGCTTTATTGATATTAATTTTCCCCTGGGTTTGACCAGCACCGCCTGATGTTGTCATAGCGGCTCCTCCTGATGTGCCAGGGGCTGGAACCCCCTCCTCGCCGATGGCTGGTATATAAATCAACATTTCATCGTGTACATGCTCGGCAAAATTCACCTTACTTTGGTCTGCTTTGTCTGTTAATCCCCCTGCACGGTTAATCACATCGATGACCCGTTCACCAGAATTGGATAGATAAACCCCTGGAAGTTTGATCTGCCCCTTTACATCAACCATAATCTTTTCCGGAAGCTCTTTCTTTTCAGCATCCTTTGCAGCTGACTGCTGTTTATTGTCGACTTGACTAATCGAGGAATTAAGCGGTAGTTCTTCATTATCATAAAGATAAAAATAATAAAAGCATCCAAAAACAAGTAAAACAGCGGCGATTAGATAAAACTTGTGTTCATTCAACCAGTCTTTCATATGAATCCATCCTTTCTAAAGGTATATTTTATTACTCGTTTTCATATGGTTATTAATGAATATTGCTTGTGAAGGAGGGTCGGAAAATGAATATAGGTATCATCGGTACCGGTAATATGGGGAGTATTGTGGTGGAGGCTTTAATTGACGGAAAAGCCATTTCCCCTTCTTCAATGTTGATTACGAATAGAACAATTTCAAAAGCCATGCAGCTTAAAAATAAATATAAAGAAATTAGGGTTGGGGCAAATGCAGAAGAAGTAGCGGCTCAATCCGATTTGTTATTTTTATGTGTAAAACCATTAGATGTATTTAAAATCCTCGATGAAATCAATCCCCATTTAGGTCCAGAAAAATGTCTGATTTCGATAACGAGTCCTATCAGTACAAGCCAGATTGAACAAAAGGTATCATGTTCAACCGCCCGGGTAATCCCAAGCATCACCAATCGTGCGTTATCCGGGGTGTCATTAATTACTTATGGAGAAAATTGCAGCGACCTGTGGAAAGCGAAAATAGAGCAATTAATTACGAAGATTTCCGTGCCGGTTTATATTGATGAAAAAGTAACGAGGGTTGCCTCAGATATCGTTAGCTGCGGACCGGCTTTTTTCAGCTATCTCCTTCAGCGTTTCATCCAAGCAGCCGTAAAGGAGACAGAAATTGATGAAAAAACAGCCACCATATTTGCCAGTGAAATGATTGTCGGACTAGGTGAATTATTAAAGCAAGGGCATTATACGTTACCGTCACTACAAGAAAAAGTGTGTGTAAAGGGCGGAATAACCGGTGAGGGTATTAAAGTACTGGAGAACGAACTTGGAGACGTATTTGAACACCTGTTTCAGGCGACACACGCAAAATTTAAAGAAGATCTGGATAAAGTAGAGTTACAGTTCTCTAATCAATAATTCGCGTTTATTTGACAAACTCCTTCATTATTTTTAAAAAAAGCCATCTTTTTTTAAAAGATGGCTCATTTATTTTTTCTGGCAACAAAAAAGATTCGTTCTGAATTAGGCTTTGGTGGTGCTTGTTCAAAATCAGCACAAACCTCAAGTACTTCAAAACCAGCCTCAAGTAACCAAGCTTCATATTGCTGAACAGGGTATGTACGTTGAAAATGCAGTTCATCGAAGCGGTCATATTTTCCCAGCCGTTCATCCAAAACAAAAAAGCTTAGCTCATGCTCAACACTATTCGGTGCTTCGCCAGGGAAACTATTCCAGATATAAGAAACCTTTTCTTCATTTAAGGCAAAGGTTTGATTAATGAAACCGTCATTGATTTTATAAGGAGAATGGACATCCACTATGAAAATTCCATCATCATTTAATTGCCCCAAAACATTCGAAAAAGTAACGATAACCTCTTCTTCGGTTTCAAGATAATTTAATGAATCACAAAAGATACCAATCACATCAAAATTCCCCTGACCTTCCATTTCAGCCATATTTTGCTGAAAAAAAGGAATCCGAACACCTGCATCCTCTGCCTTCGCTTGTGCCACTGCCAGCATATCTTCAGACAGGTCGACACCGGTCACTTGGAAACCGTCAGCAGCAAAGCGGACGGAGAGCTCCCCGGTCCCGCATGCTACATCAAGCAACCGAGGCCGAGGCCCGCCTTCTACCTGATATTTTTGGAGGATATCTTTAACAAACCGCACCCACTCATCATACGGAGCATCTTTCATCAGCTCATCATAAAGATAAGCGAATTGCTGGTAACTCATGAATTTAACTCACTAAAAATATCTTCCAGCGGTGCATCGCCCCAAAGCCGTTCTAAATTGTAATAGCTTCTTTCCTCACGATGGAAAACATGAGCAACAACATCCCCCATATCAATTAAGATCCATCTTGCTTCATCAAAGCCTTCCATTCTTTTAACATCATAGCCCTTTTCTTGCGCCTTCTCCTTCATTTCCCGTGCAATTGCCTGTACTTGTTTATCGGAATTCCCATGACAAATAATAAAGTAATCGGCAATTAAAGAAATCCCCTGCATGTTAAGAGCAAGAATGTCTTCCGCTCGTTTATCGTCCGCCGCTTTAACGGCAATTTTTAATAATTCTTGATTATTCATTCATCAAGCCTCCATTTTTTTGATAAGGTCATTGTAGGTGTAAAACGTATCTGGGTATACCGTTTGATTCTTCTTTAATAAAAAAAGAATCGTATTTTGCACTGCTTTTATTAATGCTTGATCTAAATTTTCCTTCGCGATCGCTCTGACTTCATCAACGCCGGGAAAATGCCTGCCTGGTTCAATATAATCAGCTAGATAGATGATTTTCTCAAGCAAAGTCATTCCAATTCTTCCCGATGTATGATAACGGATAGCAGCTAAAATCTCTCCGTCTGTGATGCCTGCTTCCTTTTCCACTAGGTAAGCTCCAACTGGCGCATGCCATAATTCAGCATTAAACTCGAGCAAATCCTGTGGAAACCCTTGGTCAGCAATAATTGCTCTCATTTCATCTTTCGGACGAAATTTCGCATAGTCGTGAAAAATCGCCGCCAGTTCCGCTTTCTGCTCGTCTGCACCGTACTGTCTAGCCAAGAGAACCGCTGTTTCCATTACCCCTAACGTATGCTGATAGCGATGCTCTGTTAATTGTTCCTTGACTACCTTTAACGCCTCTTCACGTTCCATATAATTGATTCTCCTCGATATAGTGGATAACCGAATCTGGCAGTAAATAACGGACCGTATTACCGCTTGTCAACCGCTCTCTAATCATACTGGATGACACATCCATTGCCGGTACGTCCACATAAAGGATCGGATAGTCGGTTTGATGGCTGTAGGCAGGTCTTTCCACACCAACAAATTGGACAAGTTTTACTAGCTCATCGATTTTGTGCCATTTAGGCAAATACTCAATCATATCCGCCCCAATGATAAAGAAAAATTGATGGTCTGTATATTCGGCATTCATCATTTTCATCGTATCAACGGTGAAAGATAGACCCTCACGCTGCACCTCGATTGTTTCAATTTTAAAAGCTGAATTCCCTTGAATCGCCAGCTTCAGCATTTGAACACGCTGCTCATTAGTAACCGACCCTGTTTTCTGCTTATGCGGCGGCTCCCCATTTGGCATGAACCAAATTTCATCAAGCTTCAGTGCAGCAAGAACTTCATTAGCAATCAAAAGATGTCCGTAATGCGGGGGATCGAACGTTCCCCCCAATATCCCAACTTTCTTCATGCGTTCGCCATCCTTTGCTCTTATGGAAGTTTGATTGTTTTCTTTTCCACAGACTCTTTGTAGAGAACAATGGTATTTCCAATGATTTGCACTATATCCGCGCCAGTACCTTCTGCTAACTGCTCGGCAACTACGGTCTTATCTTCTTCACAGTTTTGCAAAATGCTTACTTTAAAAAGTTCTCTTGCTTCTAGCGCATCTGCTATTTGTTTAATCATATTCTCGTTTACGCCGCCTTTGCCTACTTGAAAAATCGGATCCAAGTGATGCGCCTTTGAGCGTAAAAATCCTTTTTGTTTACCTGTTAACATATTTTTCCTCCTAGTTGTTGCAAAACATTTTCTCTCATTCTTTCCACATCAGGAAAAATTCCAGTCCATCTCTCAAAGGCGAGCGCCCCCTGATAAACGAACATGTCGATTCCGTTTTGGATTTTTGCTCCTTTTATACTTGCCTCACGTAAGAACTGCGTTTCCAACGGATTATAAATTATATCACAAACCATGGACTCGTGACTTAAATTGCCCAAATCCAGCGGCTGATCAGCGATTTTTGGCGACATTCCAATCGTCGTCGTTTGAATAATTAAATCATATTCCGCTAATTTTTGATTTGCCTCAGCCAAAGACAATGCCCTTGAGAAATTTGTATACGGGCAATCCCCAATAAGTTTCAAAGCGGTTTCCAGCGTACGATTCGCGATGTCAATTGCTAGCGGGTTCTCCCTGGCTAGAGTGAAATAAATCGCCCGCGCGGCACCTCCAGCGCCTATCACTAATATCTTTTGACCCGCTGCACTGGGTACGTGTTCGTGTAACCCTTTTAAGAAGCCAGGACCATCCGTATTATAGCCAATCAATTTGCCACCTTCATTGACCACCGTATTGACCGCGCCGATACTGGCGGCTAGTTCATCCACCTCATCCAGCAAGGGAATAATTTCACTCTTATGCGGTACGGTGACATTAAATCCCGCAACACCAATAGCTTTCAAGCCTTTGACGGCATCGCGTAAATTCTCGCCTTTTACTTGAAAGGGAAGATAGTGGGCATCTATCTGATAATAAGAAAATAAATCATTGTGCATGATTGGAGACATCGAATGCCCGATTGGATCTCCTAAGACCGCGAATAGCTTCTTCACTTGGTTCTCCCCACCATTATATTAATGACTTTCGAATTAACGTTTGCACACCTTTTGGCACGTAAGCAGCCACTTTTGCCCCAGGTTCATTTACAGTGATCCAGCCAAGACCTGAGAAAACAATATCCGTTTTCGCTTCCTTCACGAAAAATTCTTGTTTCACCAGCTCCGGAAATGAGTCCAATTGTTCCGGCCGCGGCGGTGTCAGCATTTCCCCAACATGCTTATCATAAAGCTCTGCCGCATTTTCGGTTTTTGTCCGGTGAATATTGATTTCATTGGAAACATAGCAAACAAACGATCGTCTGCCCCCGCTGATATAATCGAACCGGGCCAAACCGCCAAAGAATAAGGTTTGTCCCTCATTTAATTGAAACACCTTTGGCTTAATTTCTTTTTTAGGTGTAATAATTTTCAAGTCCCGTTTATCAACAAAATGCGCCATTTGATGATGGTTGATGATCCCTGGAGAATCAATCAATGATTTCTCATCATCGAGCGGAATTTTAATGATATCCAGCGTCGTCCCCGGAAAATGGGAGGTCGTAATTACATCCGCTTCCCCTGTTACTTCCTTAATGATTCTATTAATAAACGTTGACTTCCCGACATTTGTACAGCCGACAACATAAACGTCTTTGCCATTACGCAATTCGTCAATGGCTGCCGCTGTTTCTTTCACATTCAGCCCTTTAGCCGCACTGACGAGAAACACCTCTTCCGGCTTTAACCCCAGTTGCTTTGCTTCATACTTCATCCAGTTTATTAACTTGTTATGTTTAATGGACTTCGGCAATAAATCAACCTTATTGCCAACCAGCAGGACTTTGTTTTGACCGACGAAGCGGTGCAAGCCCGGAAGCCAGCTTCCATTAAAATCAAAAATGTCAACAATCATCACGACAAGGGCGTCTGTCCTGCCGATCTCATTTAATATTTTCAAAAAATCATCATCTGTTAAATTAACATCTTGAACCTCGTTGTAGTGCTTTAAACGAAAACACCGTTGGCAAATAATCATTTCCTTTGCTAATGCAGAAGCAGGTGCATAGCCAATCATTTCCGGGTTTTCAGTTTGGACTTTTACACCGCAGCCCATGCAAATATCTAGTTGTTCACTCACAGCTTAATCCTCCCATTGCAGCATGCCTTTTTTGCGGAACCAGTTTAAGATTCTTCGTTCCGCAAAGCGATTAAATTTTGTCCAGAAGCCATCCGTTTGCGCTACAGGGACAACAAGAATGGTATGAAAACCACCCCGGTTCCCACCTAGTACATCGGTTAATAATTGGTCCCCAATGACAACGGCCTCTTCTTTGTTAATTCCCATTTCTGAAATTGCTTTATGAAAAGCAACCGACATCGGCTTTCGTGCCCGAAAAATAAACGGGATTTGAAGAGGGTCAGAAAAAGCCTTCACTCTTACTTCATTATTATTAGAAACAATCGTGACGAGAATATTATGTTTTTTTATTTCATCAAACCATTCAATCAATGCAGGGGTGGCATTGGGGCGGTCCCATTCTACTAACGTATTATCCAAATCGGTAATGATCCCTTTAATGCCTCTTCGTTTTAATTCTGCAGGAGATATATCCAAAATGCTTTTTACATGTTCATTCGGTAAAAATTGTTTTAACACTAAGCTAACACCTCATTAATTCTAAATAAAATCGACTCTTAGAAAGAGTCACTTACTTGTAACATCATAACTAATTTCACCCTTTGTTTCAAAGAAAAGCGAAAGAAAATGACAGTTTTATGAAAAGCAAAAAATATTTTTCGACAAACATCTACTTCTTCATGACCTGTGGATAACCTTATTAACATTATACCCATTGAATCATTTACATTTTCTAACTTTACAAACAATTTAATCACAAGTTATCCACTAGAACCTGTGGATAATTGGAACGATTGTTCTCTAGGATTAAATTTGGTAGATTTAGGGTACACCAATTGAACGTACTACTATATGATAACATTTCAGCAAATAGCACCATTTATTTCTAATTGGAGGTGAATTCTGACATGCGGAAACTGTCAGATGAATTATTAATTGAGTCCTATTTTAAAGCAAGAGAGCTTAATTTAAGCCCAGAGTTTATTGGTCTCATTGAAACCGAAATTCAACGGCGGTCTTTATTCAATAAAATTAAGCGGTCTTCATAATCTTCTTACCTTGCCCTTTAAGGGCTTTTCTTTTTGCCATTTATTTCTTTGGCTGTGTTAAAAGTGAATGTTGATTTCCGTTCCAGGCGCTTCGCTTTCCGCGGGGCGGGCGGTGAGCCTCCTCGGCGCTAAGAGATAAGCGGGGTCTCACCTGTCCCGCTGCTCCCGCAGGAGTCTCGCGCCTTCCACTCCAATCAACATTGTGCTCAAAATCAACAATGTGCTTTAACACAGCTATTTCTTTAAGAAACCAATCTTTTCTCCAACTCTGATTTCTTTTGGGGTTTGAATAGCTGGATCTATTTGGAAAATATTTTTTTCGAATAATAAAACGACTGTCGACCCAAAACTAAAATAGGCCATTTCACTGCCCTTTTCCAATTTCGTCCCCGTATGTGTTGTTTCAATGGAATTAACAAACATGGCGCCAACCTTGACAATGGTTACATGTCCAAACTCCGTTTTCACTTCCGTCATGACACGGTAATTCTTTGCCAGCGTTCTAACTCCGTACTTTACCCCCCATTTATTAACTGGATACGATTTCCTTCCCAGCGTCCACTGCTTAGTAACATCGCCATCTACGGGACTATGAATTCGATGATAATGACTTGGGCTTAAATAAAGAATCATGTATGTACCATTTAAATACTTTGTTAACAATTCCTGATTTCCAAGCATTTCTTCAATGGAATAGGTCTTTTCTTTTACAACAATTTCACTAGTTTCTCTTATATGACCCACATCTTCGATAACCGCATCTACCGGACTAACAACAGAATGATCTGTTTGATCGATTACGCGTGCTTCTTTTTTTAACGTCCTAATAAATAAATCGTGAAGCGTGGGATATTCAGACAAGCCTTTCTCCATTTCTTCTTGGTTCAAATGATAAACTTTTGCAAAAGAAGGTACGATGAATCGACTGAGCCGCGAACGGGCAAATCCCTTTAGAACAACGGATGTCCACCTTCCATTCGTTAACTCAATCAAAAGACGATAAACAGTTTGTAACATTGAAAGACCCCCAAATAGTGTAAAAATACTCTTTACGAAATGACATAAAAGTCTTAGAATTAAATAAGATTAAACAAGGAAATATATTCCCTTTTGGCTAAAGAAAGGAGTGGTGAGAAAAATGTTTTTATTGGATGTATTTGATCAGACCATTAAAAAGCTTAAATCGCAAACAGCCAATGTGATAACCTTAGCAAATTTATCTTTAGGCGGATTTGCGATTGTGTTTGGACTTAATGGGAATTTAAGACTAAGCCTGCTGCTCATTTTTATTGCCGCCTTAGCAGACCGGTTCGACGGAATGATTGCCCGAAAGTTTAATATCGAATCAGAACTTGGCAAGCAATTAGATTCCATGAGTGATATTATATCATTTGGAGTGGCACCAGCACTATTACTATACCAAGGAATTTTAAATGAATTTGGCGGACCTGGATCATTTTTCACAGTTTTTTACATCGGCTGTGGCGCATTCAGATTAGCGAGGTTCAATATTACCGAAAGCAATGGATATTTTACCGGTTTACCGATTACCGCAGCCGGGTGTTTGGCAACCCTAAGCTTCTTGGCCATTCCATACGTTCCATCCCAAACGTTCTTATTCATTATTATCATTCTATCATTCCTAATGGTTAGTTCCTTTAAACTAAAAAAAGTATAAAATGAAAAGAAAAATGACCTGCTTACGCGAGATATCGATGGTCATTTTTTTTTGCATTCTTAAATAAAATTTTCTGGACAGACACAATTTCCCGTTTTTTTCATAGGAATTATTAATAGGCGTTGGCCTTAAAAGACGGGGGTGGGTATCTAATGTCTGGAATTTTAACAGCTCTCGGTTATTTAGTAAAAGAATTCCTTTTCCTTGTTTCCTATGTAAAGAATAATGCCTTTCCGCAACCCCTATCTGCTGGAGAAGAAAGAAAATACTTACGGTTAATGGCAGAAGGGGATTCGCATGCCCGTAATATGCTAATTGAACACAATCTGCGACTCGTTGCTCATATCGTGAAAAAATTCGAAAATACCGGCGAGGATTCCGAGGATTTAATCTCAATTGGAACCATCGGTTTAATCAAAGCGATTGAGAGTTACTCTGAAGGAAAAGGCACTAAGCTTGCCACCTATGCCGCACGATGTATCGAAAATGAAATCCTGATGCACTTGCGCGCGCTTAAGAAAACGAAAAAGGATGTTTCCCTGCATGACCCGATAGGCCAGGATAAAGAGGGGAATGAAATATCGCTTATTGATGTCCTTAAATCAGAATCTGAAGATGTCATTGATACCATCCAGCTTAACATGGAACTGGAGAAAATTAAAAAATATATCGAAGTACTTGATACTCGGGAAAAAGAAGTCATAATTGGCCGCTTTGGCCTCGATTTGCAAAAAGAAAAAACACAACGGGAAATTGCCAAAGAACTCGGGATATCAAGAAGCTATGTTTCAAGAATTGAAAAGCGGGCCCTAATGAAAATGTTCCACGAATTTTATCGCGCCGAGAAGGAAAGGAAGAAAAAAGGGTAAAAATAAAAAGAGCTGGAGATTACTCCTGCTCTTTTATGCCGCCGGAAAGAAGATTGCTCCATTTTTTTCCGCCATCAATGGATTCATATAGATCATTTTTATAAGTAGTGAATGCCATTTGATTCGTGTTTTTTGGATTAACTGTTAAGTAAGTAATCGGATTATCATAGTCCAAATACGGAAAGGCGATCCTCGTCTGATCTCCCGATGCAGGATTTAGCGTCTTTAATAAGATTTGTTCATTTTCCACACTGGAAAATAGAATGGAATCTCCGATAAACGTGAGCGCGGTAACCATAATTGGGTCGGTTATCAGCTTCATTGTGTTTCCGTTATCAGTTGAATAATAAATCCCTGACCTTGTAGACATGGCCATTATCGCACCATTGTTCGGGTGCACGGCCATCATTCCCAGTGAATCCGCGTTGAAATCCTTAAAGACACTCTTTTTCCATGTGCCGCCGTTATCGGTTGAGTAATTCACGCCTAAGCTTAAGGCATCATTCGGCTGTTCACTAATCACATACAGCCCGTTGCCAGAAAAACTAGACGCGATGAAATGAAAATTCGTTTTGCCATAGAGTGCTAATTTTTTTAGTGTTTTCCCCTTATCAGTACTTTGGACTAAACCTAATGGGTCTGAAAAGTCTGTCCCTTTTTGCGGATGTCCACTCGATAGAAAACCTGTTTCAAGCGCTTGGAAACCAATATAATCATGTTGATTCGTTGTTGTTTTGGTCCACTTTCCATCACTGTACATTTTCAATCCGTCATTTGCCACCAGATAAAGCGCATTGTCATTGCCTGGATAGCCAATCCCGCGAATATTTTTTACCTTAAACGATTTTGCCTCGACAATTTCAAAATTTGCATTTGATTCAGCCTTATTTTCTTGATTAGTTTTTTTGGTTTCTCCACTTTTATTTGAGCAGCCTGAGGCGATTAATAATATTCCTGAAAGAATCGCTATCATTAGTTTCAGTTGAAGCTTCACTATTTTTCCCCCTAAAAACATATATGGCGTTTCACACCACCATAGACAATCGAAGTTATCCATCCACTTATACCTCAATCCCCGTCCGGTTGTCAAATAATTGCATCAGGTAAACACCTGCCTATACAAGTAATTAACCAGGCACATACCCTGTAATAAATGGATAAAGGAGGGAATCCTGATGACTTACGGTTATCCAAATTCTTTCGGTTGTCCAGCACCCTATCCTGCTTACCCAGCTTATCCTGCTCCATATGCCCTCAGTGCCGGTATATGGATTGCAGTCATAATCGTTCTCTTTATTCTATTGTTTATCTTCGGAGCCTGGTGGTGGTATGCCAGTTTTTATTAAGAACTTTTGCGGCTTATGCACTTCTGCATAAGCCTCTTTATTTCGGAAACCGTAAAATATAGAATTTTTCGAAAGGTTACATTATAATAAAATAGTACATTAAAAAGGGGGTACACTGAATGACAGCCACTACATATTCAGAAGTTTGGGATCTAGACGTTTTTTTTAAAGGTGGAAGCGATTCTCCTGAGTTACAGGAACACCTTATTCAAACCGAAGACCTAATTCAAAATTTTGAAGCAAAAGTGAACAACTGGACACCGATTAATTCACTTGAGGACGCCAATTACTTGCAAGAGTTACTAGCGGATTTGGAAGTCGCCGCAAAGAAATTGTTTCAGGCGGGAGCCTTTGTCGGCTGTTTACTGGCGCAAAATACCGAAGATAAAAAGGCTTATTCTCTTGATGCGAAAATCACCAGTTTAGGCGCTGGCTTCCAAACAGCACTAGGTTCATTAGATAATCTGTTTACATCGATTGATGACGTTGTTTGGCAGCAGCTTGTAACAGCAGAACCTTTAAAGGAGCTCGCCTTCGTGTTAACAGAAAGCCGCGAAAAAGCCAAGGAGAAGCTCTCTAAAGAGGAAGAAGCCTTAATCAGCGCTCTTGAAGTGGACGGCTATCACAGCTGGGGACAACTATATGACTTAATTGTCAGCAAAATCAAAGTTTCATTTAATGAAAATGGTGAGGAGAAACAGCTGTCAGTAGGTCAAGCTTCCAACAAATTCTCCAGTTCTGACCGCGACGTCCGTTCAGCTGTTTTTAAAAATTGGGAAAAAGCTTGGGGGGAACAGAAAGACTTCCTAGCAAAAACGTTAAATCATCTGTCCGGATTTCGGTTGAATGTCTATAAAAAAAGAGGCTGGGAAGACGTCTTGAAGGAGGCGCTCAGCATTAACCGGATGGAGAAGGAAACGCTTGAAACAATGTGGGCCGTCATTTCTGAAAATAAGCAGAAGCTTGTTCAATATTTAGAGCGGAAAGCAAAGCTCTTGGGGCTTGAAAAGATGAGCTGGTTTGATTTAGATGCACCATATGGTAATACAGAATCAAAGGTATCTTATCAAGAAGGCGCCGAATTTATCGAACAGAACTTTGCACTGTTTGGCGAAAAAATGGCTGCTTTTACAAAGAATGCGTTTGAGGAGCAGTGGATTGAGGCAGAGGATCGCACTGGAAAAGCACCAGGAGGATTCTGTACCGGTTTACCTGAGAGTAAACAATCGCGCATCTTTATGACATACTCCGGGACACCATCCAATGTATCTACACTCGCACATGAGCTTGGGCATGCGTTTCATTCTTTTGCGATGAGAGATGTCCCGTTCCTTAACTGTAATTATGCGATGAACGTCGCCGAAACTGCATCAACTTTTGCGGAAATGATTGTCGCTGATGCAGCCGTAAAAAATGCTAAGGATGAAGAAGAAAAACTCGTTCTTTTAGATGATAAAATTCAAAGAACCGTCGCCCTTTTAATGAATATTCACGCCCGGTTCTTGTTTGAAACACGTTTTTATGAGGAAAGAAAACTTGGCACTGTATCTGTAGAAAAATTGAATGAATTGATGCTTGAGGCGCAGAAGGAAGCTTATTGCGGCGCTTTAGAGGAATATCATCCATTATTCTGGGCATCGAAGCTGCATTTCTTTATTACCGGTGTTCCATTCTATAACTTCCCATATACCTTCGGCTATCTTTTCTCCCTCGGTATTTATGCCAAGGCATTAGAGGAAGGAAAAGGCTATGAAGAAAAATACATGGCTCTATTGCGTGATACGGCATCAATGACAGTAGAGAACCTGGCAGAAAAACACTTACAAGTGGATCTAACCCAAAAAGACTTCTGGGAAAAAGCAGTCCACATCTGTCTAGATGATATTGATGAATTCTTAGAATTAACGAACGATAAATACTAAACATTTAAAAGCATCGGCCGTGTTAAAATGGCCGATGCTTTTTTATTTGTGTTTATTCTACTGTTATTTCAGAAATAATTACGCAGCCAATCGCCCCAGTGATAATTAAAGCCATCACAACCATGAACATATTCTCCACCCCTTAGGTTTATCCTGCTACTTCTACTTTGAATTTATCATATTTTGACAGTAGCAACCTTAGGGAAAAGTGAACATTTTGTTAACAAACATTTTTATTTTTTGGCTGTGTTAAAAGTGAATGTTGATTTCCGTTCCAGGCGCTTCGCTTTCCGCGGAGCGGGCGATGAGCCTCCTCGGCGCTAAAGCGCCTGCGGGGTCTCACCTGTCCCGCTACTCCCGCAGGAGTCTCGCGCCTTCCACTCCAATCAACATTGTGCTCAAAATCAACAATGTTCTTTAACACAGCCTATTTTTTAGATTTTCCTTTAAAGATAAGCGATAAAAATAAAATATGCAGCGGCATGTTTTTTACCTCCTATTCAACTTACTTTACTAGGTGGTATCCTTCGAATCCCAGAGGCTAGCACCCCGACCTTGCATTAGAAAAAACAACATATTAAAAACCACCTTTCTTTTTAGCAAATTTTAAAATCCTTACATGTAGCGGTACATCGAGACTTGACGATCTTTGTTTTGTTCATAAAGCCTTTCAACCATTTCTTGGTGTGCAGCTTCTTGAATGTTCATTTTACGTTTATTAATCGTAATTGTTAAAAAGAAGATATTAAGAGTCATTTTGATTCACTTCCTTTACTTAAAGCATTAATACATGAAATGTTGCATGGAAATTTGGCGGTCTTTGTTTTGTTCATACAGTTTCTCAACCATTTCTTGTTGAGCTGCCTCTTGAATGCTTACTTCTCGTTTTTTAAAGGTGATCGAGAAAAAGAATATATTTAAAGTCATTTTGAATCACTTCCTTTCGATAAAGCTCCGATTACATGAAATGATGTACGGAAATTTGACGGTCTCTGTTTTGCTCAAAAAGATTTTCAGCAAGTTCATTTTGAACAGCATCTACAAGGCTTGCTTGACGTTTTTTAATGGTAATCGAGAAAAAGAATATATTTAGGGTCATACCTGCCACCTCCTTTAACAGATTTTCTTTAGTATTTCGGTTCAGCAACATTTACAATTTATGCAAGCCATATCCATTTTGCGTGTAAAAAGGGCACAAAAAGGCCGCAAGAAGAAAAGAGTCCCCTTGCGGCCGGTCATTTTTGGACACAAAAATACCGCAAGGCGTCATTCTCCCTGCGGCATGGATATGTATTGTAACAAATTGTTAAGCAATCCATTCCAGTCTGGTCGAATGCGTGATATTCAAATATACAGTTTTCATGGCAGCGCCAGATGCAATTGTTACTAAAATCATTTTCTTCGACCTCCTTTTGGAATTTTTTACTTACAAGGGTAATTATATCCACACATCGATACTTTGTAAACCTTTTTCCCCCATTTTTTTAGAAAATAATGAAAAAGCCCCTAAAACATAAAAGGTGTCAGGCACCATGTGAATTTTTCACATGGTGCCTGACACCCTTTTTTTTCCTATTCTAACGCTTGGGTTAAATCCTCAAGTAGATCTTCAATATCCTCAAGACCTACGGAGATACGGACTAAGCCATCTGTGATGCCTAATTCTGCCCGCCGTTCTGCCGGAATCGAGGCATGGGTCATTCTTGCCGGAACAGAAATCAAGCTTTCGACTGCACCGAGGCTTTCAGCTAACGTAAAATATTTCACTTTACTTAACAAGCGGTCTGCATTTTCTGCACTGCCTACATCGAAGGAAACCATGCCGCCGAAGCCTCTTGTTTGCTGCTTAGCTAACTCATGGTTCGGGTGTGTTTCCAGACCTGGATAGAATACCTTTTTCACTGCTGAATGGCCTTCTAAGAATGCCACAATCGCCGCTGTATTGGCTTCCATTTCTTCCAAGCGAATCCCCAATGTCCGCATTCCACGAATTAACAGCCATGAATCTTGCGGCCCCAATATACCTCCAGTGGAATTTTGAATAAAATGAAGGTCTTCAGCCAGTTCCCTGCTATTTACAACCGCTAACCCTGCAACAACATCGCTATGGCCCCCAAGGTATTTTGTTGCACTATGAAGGACAATATCAGCACCAAGCTCAATCGGATTTTGCCAATATGGCGTAGAGAATGTGTTATCTACGATTGTCAGCAGATTATGCTCTTTCGCAAGCTTTGCGACTGCCTGAATATCTGTAATCTTTAATAACGGGTTGGTTGGTGTTTCTAAATGAATTGCCTTTGTATTTGGTCTAATTTCATTTTTAATATTCTCTAAGTCGGTTGTATCAACAAAGGTGGAGTCAATTCCTAGACGATTCAATACCTTCGTCATGACACGAAATGAGCCGCCGTATACATCATCCGTCAAAATAACGTGATCACCGCTGTTAAATAGCATCATAACAGCCGTCATCGCCGCCATCCCGGAGCCAAATGCAAATCCAGCTTCGCCGCCCTCAAGATCTTTAATCAGTTCTTCTAGTGCGTTCCTCGTCGGATTGCCGGTGCGCGAGTATTCGAACCCTTTGTGTCCGCCGACACCCTCCTGCTTATACGTACTTACTTGATAAATCGGAAAAGAAACCGCTCCTGTTGCTGGATCTTCACTAATGCCGCCATGAATCAATTTCGTTTTTCTTCTCATCCTAAATTCCCCCCTCAAAGATTTTTTTGCTTAAATATCGTTCACTGCCGTCTGGAAAAACAACAACGATGTTGGTGCCAGCCTTAGCTATTTCCGCCTCTTTGATCGCAGCATAAAGGGCTGCTCCAGAAGAACTGCCGACAAGCAGCCCCTCTTTAGCCGCTAATTCCTTGACGAGGTGAAAGGCATTCTCGTCGGTAACGGTGTGAATCGCATCAAAATAGACAGGCTCCATAAACGGTGGCAAAAACTCCATGCCAATTCCCTCTATTTTATGTGGGCCAGGTTCGCCGCCATTTAAAATCGAACCTTCTGGCTCGACAATGACCGTTTTTATTTGTTTCTGTTGTTCTTTCAAAAAACGGGCAGTTCCCATGAATGTACCACCTGAACCTGCTCCTGAAACGAAAACGTCTAACTCACCATCAAGTTGATCCCAGAGCTCAGGTCCTAATGTTTTATAATATGTCTCGGGATTAGCCGGATTGGCGAATTGCTGTGGACAGTAAGAACCGGGAATTTCTGTAAGCATCGCTTCTGCTTTAGCAATCGCTCCTTTAATTCCTAACTCCGTTGGTGTATGAACGATTTTCGCCCCAAGCGCTTTCATGATTTCCTGCTTTTCCATACTGAATTTTTCCGGTATGCAAAAAATTACCTGTACCCCTTTATTGATGGCTGCAAGCGCCAAGCCAATCCCGGTATTTCCGGCAGTCGGCTCAATTACCGTACCTCCCGTACGAAGATTACCGCTCGAAAAGGCCTCACGCAACAGTTCAATTCCGAGCCTGTCTTTGACACTTCCCCCTGGATTCATGAACTCCAATTTGGCAAAAATACGAACACCCTCAGGCAATGAAAACTGAGTAATTTCAACGATTGGTGTGTGGCCAATTAATTCATGAACATTTTTGTAGACCTTCATTTCTCCACCCCTGTTAACCTAACGTAAGGCTGCTACCATTTTCATTACCAATGTAGCAGAATTAGTTGCTGCTTTATCAATAAACTGATCAAACGAAAGTTCGGATTCCTTTCCGGCAATATCAGAAAGCGAACGAATAATCACGAAAGGAACGCCAAAGCGATGAGCTACTTGCGCGATGGCCGCAGCCTCCATTTCAACTGCTTGTAACTCCGTAAATTTGGAACGGACGAAATCAACACGGACTGGGTCCTCCATGAAAGAATCTCCGGTAACAATCAAGCCCTTCACGATTTGGAAGTTTTCCAATTCATTTGCCGCTGCCTCTGCAACTGCCATTAATTTTTCATCGGCTACAAAGGCTGCCGGAAGCTGTGGAACTTGACCATATTCATAGCCAAATGCAGTTACATCGACGTCATGATGACGAACCTCCGTTGAAATTACAGCATCTCCGACATTAAGTGCTGGATTGAAGCCCCCTGCTGAACCGGTGTTGATAATGCAATCAGGCTTATATTTTTCAAGCAGGATCGTCGTCGACATGGCGGCATTGACTTTGCCAATTCCTGAACGGAGGAGAATCACTTCCGCACCATGCATGGTTCCAAACGTAAATTCGCATCCTGCTACTGTTTCTTGTGTTTGATTGTCAATATTTTCTCTTAGTAATTTAACTTCTTCTTCCATTGCTCCGATGATGGCGATTTTCATAATTTGACCTCTTTCTACTGTTTTACGGCATCCAATAACCAGACAAAATCGTTAAATCGTGTAAAGGTAACACTAAAACGGTTTTCTTCTAAGATATTTGTTAAAAACGGAATCGTTGTATAATATTCAGTTTCCAAATCTTTTGCCAGGTTAAGATAGCCTTGATGTTTTGCTTTTACGATCGCATGATTATAATCTGCCGCGGATTCAAACATCGTATCCGCAAACACTATTCTACCACCTTTTGAAAGCAGGCTGCCATAGTGATTAATAGCGTTTGCTTTTTCATCATCGGTGAGATGGTGGAAGGCGTACGTGCTGACAAAGGTATCAATATTGTTTACCTTTGGAAACTGAAGAAAATCACCATCAAGAAGGACTGCTTTATTGTCAAGCTTTGCTTCAGCAATTTTCCTCATCGGAGGAGAAGGTTCAATTCCGGTCACTCTTAGCCCTCTTGCCAACAGCTTTTGTGTCAAATTGCCTGTTCCCACACCAAATTCCACTACATGACCACTGGAACGGTCAGCAACGGCAGCTAATATTTGCTCATACTTTGAAAATACTTCTTTATATTCTATATCATGACCAATGACCGTATCATCGTAAGAATCAGCCCATTGATCAAAAATGTCTAAAAATTCTCTGCCCATAAAATCAGCCTCCATATATAAACGCATAATTCCTATGAGTATACTATGAATTAATTCAAAACAATGTTATCACACTTCACACTTTGGGACAAGGGGACAGGCACTTTGTCCCAAAACTTTTAAACAATCACGTTGCTAGGAGTGAAGGAAATAACTAAAATGGAATTATGGAAAGGATGATTTAGATGAATTTTCAATTTGACTTATTTGAGGATAAAGTGGAATTTTTCGAAGCCAATAATCTTAAAACCTTGCAGAAAAAGATTGAAGCACAAATTGATGAAAATAGAGCTATCTTGCTTGGGGTACATTCTGTCTCCCACCAAATGCACGTCAACGAAAACGGACAAACCTACTTTACAGCTGTAGTTCATTTTAAAAAGAAATAGGGACAGAGGCCTGTCCCCATGTCCCATTACCTTTGTAGTTCTGCTAGTTCTTCGACTTTGGTTGGCATCCAGCCTTGGCCGTCGACCCATTTAATATAAACTTTATATTTTTGTGTTTTATCCTTGGAGTGGACGGTTCCGATTGATGCGTTGGTGGTTGATTTGTCACTGCCCAGCCAAAAAACCGTCATGTTGCTTGGGTCTAATCCGGTTGCATAGGAGATAGCATTCTTCATCTCTTCCCAATCTGTTCCGCTATAAACTGGGGTATGATTACCTGTTTGCGATGTTCCAACGGGCTTCCAGCTCGGATTTTCGATTGTTTTTAGCACATTGGAAGAGGTGCCCCCACCTGACACGACGGCCTGCGAATCATCCGGCTTTTCTGGTGTGGTTGTTTCCTCACTCGGTTGGTCGCCCGCCGTAGTATCATCAGATGAGCTGTCATCCTTTTTGGTGTCCTCTTCTTTTTTAACGTCCTCATCTTTTTTCTTATCCTTAACCTCTTTATGTTCCGTATCATTTTGCGCTGTTTTTGGGCTTTCCTTCTTTGGTGCTGCCTTGTCATTCCCTGATGCAAAAATATTGTATGCGACAAAAATAATTAACAGGAGCACAACGATTATTAAACCATTTAATACGATATTCGTCTTTTTTCTTTTCGCACGGTATCCAGAACGCGAATTAGAATTAAAATCATTACTCAACTATATCACTCCTAAACATAAGGCTCTCAATATTCTAACATGATTTGCAGAGAACTTGAAGGGAAAACCTTTTTCACTGTCCCTTTCCATGATCATTTTCATACAGCATCTTGACCATATCAGCAAATAACAAATTAACCCCGCCTTCCGAATCCAGCACATCCAGGTTAACAGCCACTAACGCATATTTAGGATGTTGGTAAGGAAAATAGCCGGCAAACCATTTATTATGCAATTGTTTGCCATCTTCATATTTCCCTGTTTCCGCGGTACCCGATTTTCCTGCGACATCGTATGGCAAATCCTTAAACCATCTTCCCGTGCCATTGGGGTTAAGCACAACTTCACGGAGTAGCTTCTGCAGCTTCATAGCGGTATAAGGAGAAATAGTTTCTCCCTTTATACTTTGCTCGGGAAAATCAACCATCGTTGTCCCGTTTTTATACTCAATTTTCGAAACAGCCCTGACCATCTCTTTTTTACCACCTCTGGCAATCGTCGCCATCATATTGGCGACTGCTAATGGTGTCGCACGCACTTCATTCTGACCAATTCCCGACATCGCCACAAAATTTGCATCTTTTCGGGCTTCATCTGTCAAAAACACCCTGCCATTATCTTCGCCAGCAAGCTGCTTGAAATTGCTTGTATGATAAACATCCCCCTGCCAGCCGTTAGTGCCTGTCAGTGATAATTTAGAGGCATAGTCCTCTAACATGTGAGAGTCTGTTGTTTGCAGCTCTCTTGCCAGCTCGCCAAACGTCCGATTGCAGCTTCTTGCAAAGCTATAGGTAAAATCCAGCATTCCATAATCGTAGGTTAGTTCCGGCTTCCCGTTAATTTTTTTACTGCAATCAAAAAGCCGGGCGGGGTCGGCAAGATTATGATCGATGGCTGCCGCGGCAACAACGGTTTTAAACACTGAACCGATAATCTGCTGTTTTAACATCCGATTGGTAATTCCTGCGCTGCTATAAGGGTCCTTTTTATTCATCATTGGCCGTGACACCATTGCGAGTACGCTATTGTCCTCAATATCAAGAAGCACTAAACCGCCTTTTTTTATCTGATACTTATCGACTAAATCCTCCGCTTTTAGCTGGAGGCTTTTATCAATCGATGTCCGCACATTTACAGGATAAAACGGGTTCGCCGGGTCGACATACTTGACATTGATTCCGAACAGCGGTGCACCGCCGCCATCTACATGGTAAACAAGCTTTGATTTTCCTTCAGGGAGCAGGAATTCATCAAAGCTTTCTTCAAGCCCGGAGACACCTAGGAGTGTTTTCTCCGAGAGTTCTTTATTCGGGTAACGTTTCTTTAATTCTTGCGGGTTTTCACCTGTCAGACCAAGTAACTGTTCCGCAGGTATATCAGAACGTTCAAACTTTTTTTCAATGGCAAACACACCAGGTATTTTCAAGTCATTGATTCGTTCCATTTGTGAAGCGGTCAACTCACGCGGTTCCGGATCGCCAAAAGCGAACGGCTTTTTTGCCCCTGCTACTGCTGTTTGCAGTATTTGAACCGGTATCCCGGAAATATCCGACACCATTTCAATCTCCCAGTCGATTTTTTTCAAAAACGGAAATAGGACAAGAACGGACACCTTTTTATGCGTCAGCATATCCCCGTTACGGTCAAGAAAGTTCCCTCTGCCATTATCGATTACCAGCTCTTGGGTTCTTTGTTTGACACTTTCTTCGAGTAAATTCACATTATGTTTTGAAAAAGTTTCGGTCTCAATTAATTGGATTTGCATTAGACGGATTAAAAGCAGCAGCAAACCAGTTATACAAATGAACAGCCATCCAAGCGCCCGTTTTCTCCACATAAAAAACACCTCGTCAAAAGTTTTGACGAGGTTTGTAAATTTCAAACAATGTTCAAATGAATAAAGATAATTTCAATTATTTAATGCTAACGATGCGGACGCTCATTTCACCGCCTGGCGTTTGAACGGAAACTTGATCGCCAACTTTCTTACCTAATAAACTTTTCGCTATTGGTGAATCGTTGGAGATTTTCCCTTCAAATGGATCGGCCTCAGCACTTCCGACAATGGAATACGTTTCTTCATCACCATCTGGAAGCTCAACAAAGGTTACCGATCTGCCTAATGCAACGGAATCGCCTGTCATATCGCCTTCTGCGATAATTTTAGCATTGCGAACCATATTTTCTAAGGTTGTAATTCGGCCTTCAACAAAAGCCTGCTCCTCTTTCGCGGAATCATACTCGGAGTTTTCTGATAAATCACCAAAGCTTCGCGCGATTTTAATTCTTTCCACCACTTCTTTACGCTTCACTGATTTTAAATACTCAAGTTCTTGAACTAATTTGTCTTTTCCTGCTTGTGTCATTGGAAATACTTTCTCAGCAGCCAAAATCCTCACTCCTTCTAGTCTTCACAAATCCCCATTAGAATTGTGTATGTAGTGTATGTAGGTATTATGCAGATTACGCATAATATATAGCAGCGCGTCCTTTTATAATAAGGGCGCGCAACTAAATATTTAATCCTTTTCTTTTGCTATTGTGTCACAAAAATGATTTTTGTTCAAGAATTGTTTGAATTTTTGTGACCATTAAATCGATGGCAACATGGTTTTGCCCGCCCTCTGGAATAATCACATCCGCATATCGCTTCGTAGGTTCGATAAATTGATTGTGCATCGGCCGGACCACATTTAAATATTGATCGATAACGGAATCAAAGCTCCGCCCGCGTTCCTTAATATCACGCGTCATGCGGCGAATAATCCGTAAATCAGCATCGGTATCAACATACAATTTAATGTCCATTAAATCGCGAAGCCGATCGTCTTCAAGCACCAATATTCCTTCCAAAATAATTACATCCTGAGGTTCAACCTGAATAACCTTTTCTGAACGGGTATGAATCGAATAATCATAAACCGGTTTCTCAATTGCCTCATATCGCAACAGCTTTTCAATATGTTCAATTAGTAAATCATTATCAAAGGCCAGCGGATGATCATAATTTGTTTTTAAACGTTCTTCAAAAGGCAAATCAGCTTGATCCTTATAATAATAATCCTGTTCTAATACTAAAATAGAATGATCCTTCAAACTTTCATAAATCGCTTTTGTTACACTGGTTTTGCCGGAGCCGGAGCCGCCGGTAACACCAATAACAACAGGTCTCTGCATCATGCTAGTTCTCCTTTCGCATCATGTTGTCAGGGTATACCGGTTTGTCCAATTTAAATTGCACAATCTGAAGAGGGTGTCTAGCTGCATCCAGTTCATTACCTTTTTCATCCCATATTTTATCTACTACATGTGTAAAATTTTGAATTTCTGGTCCGAAGAATTCCACTTCTTCCCCTGGTTTAAAATGGTTCCGCTGCTGCAGGGTTACCATTTGCGTTTCCTTGTTGTAATCCAAGACAAGACCGACAAATTCAAAACTAGTCTTCTTGCTATGATTACCAAACATTTGCTCTTTATACCCGGGAACGCCTTCAAAAAACGCCGGAGCCGTTTCACGGTTTGCACATTTATCGAGCTCTACTAACCATTCCCGCTGAATCACAAAATTCTCAGGGTCGGCACAATAAGCGTCAATCACCTTGCGATAAACGCTGACAACTGTTGCGATATAATGAATCGATTTCATCCGGCCTTCGATTTTTAAACTGTCAATACCCAATTCAATCATCTGTGGAATCGCCTGAATTAAATTAAGATCCTTCGGGCTCATTGCAAACGGGGCATCACCCTCTGCATAAAGTGCATTTTCGTTCTCGCCCTCTAGTTGATATAGATCATAATCCCAGCGGCATGACTGACAGCAGCCGCCGCGGTTGGAATCCCGAGCGGTCATATGGTTGCTCAAAGTACAACGTCCAGAGTAGGCAATGCACATTGCTCCATGAATAAAGGTTTCAATTTCAACATCAACCTTTTCCTTCATTTCTCTGATTTCTTCCGCACTTACTTCTCGTGCTAAAACAACCCGTTCCGCCCCTGACTCTTTCCAAAACTGAGCAGCTTTCCAGTTGGATAGTGATTGCTGTGTACTAATATGGATTTCAATCTCTGGAGCAAGCCGCTGGCACGTTTCAATAATGAGCGGATCGGCGACAATAATCCCGGCAATTCCGGTCTCCTTTAAGCCAAGTATATATTCCTCTAAGCCGGCAATATTTTCGTTATGAGCAAAAATATTTGTCGTTACATAAATCTTTGCACCAAAATTTTGGGCAAATTCGACGCCTTCTTTCATTTCTTCAAATGTAAAGTTATCGGCGTTTGAACGCAGTCCATATTCCTGACCGCCGATAAATACGGCATCGGCACCATATTGAACCGCAATTTTCAGCTTTTCAAGATTGCCTGCTGGGGCAAGGAGTTCCGGCTTCTTCACAATGACACGTTTCCCGTCGATGATCTCAGAAATTTTATCTTTAACTGTATTCACGATTGAACTCCTCCCTTTTAATATACTGTCTCTTTAAAATAGAACCCTGTATCTAGCGAACGATTTGCAGGCTGAATTTCTTCGATTGCCTCAAGTAGCTCATCCTTTTTATCATCATAAGCATCTGGGTCCTCGAAAAATAAATCAATGGCGTCACGATATAGTTTCGTCACTTCCAAGATATACTCTGGACTCTTTAAGATTCCGTCAATTTTAAACGAGTCTACTCCAGCTTCTAACATATCTTGAAGCTCGTCAATGATACAAATATCATTTGGACTCATAATATGGGTACCATTTTCATCTTCAAAAATGGGATATTTATTAGCACGTTCTTTGTCGTGCAGGAACATATTTTTTTCCATCTTGCGATTTTCAATTTCCATGACTTTCCCTTGGTACTCATAATAATTCCCAAGGAGAGTGCGTTTCGATTGGAACATACAGCTCATTCCATGAACCTGTACTTCAATTTCCACATCGGCATTTTCCTTAATTTCGACTATCGTATCCATGTTGATTTCTCGGGCCAGAACAGATCTTTTCGCACCTTTTCTCCCCCAATAATTACACGTGTACCAATTCGTGCCTGTTGTCTCAGTACTCCAATGAAGCTTCATTTCAGGAGCAACTTCTTTAGCTGTCATTAATACCGCCGGGTCGCCGAAAATAATGGCATCCGCCTTTGCCGCTGCGGCAAATTGAATATAATCGCCGAGTTCTTCAATTTTTTCATTGTGAAAAACCGCATTCATCGCGATGTAGACTTTTTTCCCTTTGGAATGAGCAAGATCAATCGCCTTTTCGACATCCTTACGGTTGAACTCACCGGCAAGCCGTAATCCATATCGCTGTTCCCCGACAACAAACGCATCCGCTCCCGCTTCAGCTAAAGGCACTATATCATCGACAGTCAATGGTGTAACTAGCAATTCTGGTTTCTTCATTTCCTCTCACCTCTTCTTTTGCTGATAGCGACTCCGTCCCCGACAGGAAGAATCACCGAATCATAATTCGGATGAGTCATTAACCAGCGGTTAAAGTCATCAATTTTCTTCACGAGATTACGGATTCTCTTAGATTCAATTTCTGATTCAGCGACAAGTCCTTTAAACAAGACATTATCAGTAATAATCATCCCATCTTCAGTTAAATAGTCAGCATATATTTCAAAGAACTTCTTATATTGACCTTTTGCTGCATCAATAAATATCGCATCAAATGGAGCATATTGACTTACTTCGGCAGCAACTTCAAGCGCATCACCTTTGATTAAGGTAATTTGCTCACCAAAACCCGAACGGTGGATAAATTCCTGAGCAGCATTTATTCGCTCCTCGTCGCGCTCAATTGTAACGATGTGCGCACCTTTTAGTGCCCCTGCCATCCTTAAGGCCGAATAACCAATCGCGGTTCCAACCTCAAGAATTTTTTTTGAACGATGAATCCGCAATAATTGCAGCATTGTTTCAATTCCGGCAAGCTCCATAATCGGGACATGATGCACTTTTGCGTAGCTTTCCATTTCCATTAACAACGGATTCCGCTCAGCTATTAGACCTTCAATATAAAAATGCAGCTTCTCATTTAACAAGCTGCCACCACCTCTATTCTTGAAACAAACTATTGCTCTTTAGACATGAAAAAATAGCGTTCACAGGTGCGGATGTCACGAGCTGAACGAATTCAAACTCGGGGTTCGTTTCGAGCAGTTTTGCCGCAAATGTACCTTACTGTGAGTTACGCTATAAATTACGTTTAAAACACCTGTACTATTTTATCACAAATTAAAGGGGGATGCGAACTTCCCCCAAAAATTATGAGTTATTTTTTATTGGAAATATGCTTGGCTTTTTCCGTATTGTGTTCTTCTAATGTTTTTGTAAAAATAACTTCACCTTCAGCGGTTGCCAGGAAGTAATAATAATCAGTTTCCGCAGGCTCCAATGCAGCTTCAATAGAAGCCTTTCCGGCGTTGGCAATCGGTCCCGGTGGCAGACCAGTATGTTGATACGTGTTATAAGGTGAGTTCACCTCTAAATCCTTATATAAAACCTTTTCTTTATGCTTCCCTTGCGCATATAGGACGGTTGGGTCTGTTTGCAGCAGCATTCCCTTCTTCATCCGATTATAGAATACGCTGGCTATCTTTTTACGGTCGGCCGTCCCGGTTGCTTCTTCTTCAACTAAAGAGGCCATTGTTAATAATTGATGGACTGACAGCTTTTTAGCATTGCTTTCTTCAGCGTAATCCGCTAACACAGCCCGTGTTTTATCAAGCATTGCCGTGACCATTTCTTCGACTGTAGGGTTCGGCTTATAGAATGGATAGGTTGCCGGGAAGAGGTAGCCTTCAAGCTTATATTTTATCGAACCATTCATGATTTCGTCGGATAAGACCTCAGGGTATTTGACCATGAGCCCTTTAATAAACTCTTTATCATTTAATTTATTTAAGACATCCTCTTCGTTCTGCTTGGTAGCCTTGGCCATAATGGCGGCAATTTCCTGGAGCTGCTTCCCTTCTGGAATCGTGATTTTAAAGCTGGCCTTCGCGAGGACCTTCCCTGTTTTCAAGCGGCTGACAATTTCAGGTACATCCATTGATGGACTAAGCTGGTAATCACCGGCCATAAATCCGCCTTCATTTTTCAATTTTACATAATACTTAAATACTTTTGCGTTTTTGATAACACCATTTTTTTCTAACGTTTGCGCAATTCCAGTCACCGAAGAGCCAATCGGGATTTCCACTGTTTTCTGAATCTTACTTTTAGAATCGACTGGTTTAAGTGCTGATTGTATGTAAAGATAACCTCCACCGCCAATAAAGACTATGAATAATAGCAATAAAATAGAAATAATTAATACAATCTTTCTGACAACTCTTGCTTCACTTTGATGTTCGAGCATTTTTTCTCGAATAGCGGCTTTTTTTGTGTTCTTTTCGTCTGTTGTCATTGTCTTCCCCCTTCCCCTTTGGCCAAAGTAACAAAAGATTTCGCACGTATTTTTGCAAACTTTTAATATAGTTAGCGAAATAAGACATCGTAATTATTTCAGCATATAGTGAGAAAAATGTCAATTTTACAGTGAATATGTCAAAAAATCCCCATTAAAAAACCGGCTATAAAATAGCCGGTTCGATCATCATTTATTCTTCCTCTTGCTCTTCATTGAAGGTATTGAAAACTTCTTCAACCATTTCCCATTCTTCGTCGGTTTCGATTTCCATTAATTCTCCGAAGCCGCCATCATCTGTTGGAATATAGGCATAAGTAAGAATGTCAATTTCCTCTTCTTCACTAGCTCCAACTGGATAAAAGAATACATAGGACTTTTCAAATTCGTCTGAGTCAAATGTAAACAGAATTTCAAATAACTGTTCATCGCCATTTTCATCAATAAGTGTAATATAGCGATCCTCATCATGTTCGTGTTCGTGTTTGTGGTCCATTACTTCACCTCATTAATTTTTACTGTCAAGATAGCCTTGAAGGATCATGACTGCTGCCATTTTATCAATAACCTTCTTCCGCTTTTTTCGACTAACATCTGCTTCAAGTAAAACACGTTCTGCTGCCATCGTTGTCATGCGCTCGTCCCATAAAACTGTATGGACAGCGAATTTACTTTCAATTTCAGCAGCATATTGCTGACTTGCTTCACCGCGCGGACCAATCGTCCCGTTCATGTTTTTGGGAAGGCCGATGACCACCGTGTCTGCTTGATACTCTTTTATTAATTGACCAATTTCCTCAAAACCAAACTCCTGCTTTTCTTCGTTGATTTTGAGGGTTTTAAGGCCCTGAGCTGTCCACCCAAGTTCATCACTTACGGCAATACCGACAGTCTTTGAGCCTACATCTAAACCCAATACGCGCATTCCTTAACCCTCTCGCTGCTGTTTTAAATAGGATTTGACCAATTCTTCAATAATTTCGTCCCGTTCAAGCTTACGAATAATATTGCGGGCATCCCGATGACGTGGTATATAGGCTGGGTCCCCAGATAATAGGTAGCCGACTATTTGATTAATCGGATTATAACCTTTTTCTTGCAATGCCTCATAGACTTGAAGTAGAACATCATTTACATCATGTTCAAACGGCTCTTCAGGAAAATTAAATCGCATCGTTTTGTCAAAGTTCATTTCATGCACCTCACCTTTCTAATAGGGGAGAAAATTATAATAGTTTAGCTACAGCGCCTAGGTCAAGGCGCTTCCGCTTTCTAGTATAGTTACCTACATTTTACACTACTTTGTCCTATTATCAAACCGATTTTATCCATTCCTGTACGAATTGAAGGGCATCATCCAATTTTTCCGGATCCTTACCGCCAGCCTGGGCCATGTCAGGACGACCGCCGCCACCGCCGCCACAGCGGGATGCAACCTCTTTAATCAGTTTCCCGGCATGGTAGCCTTGTTCGATTAAATCCTTCGTCACAGCCGCAATTAAATTCACTTTTCCTTCATGTGAACTGCCTAGTACAAGTACAACAGAACCTAGCTTCTTCTTCAAATCATCGGCCATATTTCGTAAGTTATTCATGTCTGCCGCTTGAACTTTGGCTGCTAACACGGTTACGCCATCAATATCTTTTGCCTTTGAAACGAGGCTGCCTGCTTCAATATTTCCAAGCTTCGCTGCGAGTGACTCATTTTCCCGCTGCAGCTGTTTCATTTCAACCATAAGACTATCAATGCGGTTCACGATATCCTTTGGATTCGATTTTAGTTTTTCAGATGCTTCCTTTAACAAGCCTACTTGGTCATGTAAGGATTTGTAAGCTGCTTCACCTGTGACCGCTTCAATCCTTCTCGTTCCGGCACCGATTCCGCTCTCAGAAACTATTTTAAATAAACCAATCACCGATGTATTCGGAACATGGCAGCCGCCGCAAAGCTCAAGGCTGTAATCGCCGACTCTGACGACGCGGACAATATCACCATATTTTTCGCCAAAAAGCGCCATTGCGCCCAATGCTTTGGCTTCAGCAATCGGTTTTAAGCTGATATCTACTTCGATGTTTCGCCAGATTTTTTCGTTTACGATTCTTTCGATTTGGTCAAGTTCTTCTGGTTTGATTTGACCAAAATGTGAAAAATCAAAACGTAGGCGATCCGGTTCCACAAGAGATCCTGCTTGGTTAACATGTTCCCCAAGTGTATCCTTTAGTGCCTGATGAAGCAAATGGGTAGCCGTATGGTTTTTGATGATCTTCACTCGATTTTCAGCGTCGACCTTTGCCGCTACCTGTTGGTTCGTTTTTATCGTGCCGCTCTTGACAACTACCTGATGGAGATTCTGACCATTCGGTGCTTTTTGGACATCCTTAACTGCAACGGTTACGCCTTCCCCTTCAATCAATCCACGGTCAGCAATTTGTCCGCCGCTCTCTGCATAAAATGGGGTCACATCCAGAATTAATTGAATCTCTTCACCTGCTTGTGTTTCATCGATTAGCTCGCCGTTTTTAATAATCGCTGCTACAGTGGAGCTTGTCTCAAGCTGATCGTAGCCAACAAATTTACTTTCCACGGTTACATCACGAAGCACACCGCCTTGAACTTGCATCGAATCGACATCATGACGTGCGGCGCGGGCACGTTCACGCTGCTGCTCCATTTCCACTTCGAAGCCTGCATGATCTACCTTCATGCCTTCTTCTTCAGCATATTCTTCGGTTAACTCCACTGGGAATCCGTAAGTATCATAAAGACGGAACACATCGGCACCCGTAATCGTGTCACTTTCTTTTTCTTTTTCCTTCTTAATGACACTTGCTAAAATCGCTAGCCCTTCATGAAGAGTTTCATGGAAACGCTCTTCTTCATTCTTAATAACCTTTTGAATGAATTCAGTTTTGTCTTTCACTTCCGGATAGAAGTCAGCCATGATTTCGCCGACAACAGGCACAAGTTCAAACATAAACGGACGATTGATATTGATCTGTTTCGCATAGCGGACAGCCCGGCGGAGCAGACGGCGCAATACATAGCCGCGCCCTTCATTTGATGGCAATGCACCGTCACCAACAGCAAAAGCAACGGTCCGGATATGGTCAGCGATGACTTTAAACGCCACATCTCGTTCCTTATCAACACCATATTTTTCGCCGGCTATTTCCTCTGTTGCCCGAATGATTGGAATAAATAAATCAGTATCAAAGTTAGTTGGCACATTTTGAACGACAGATGCCATCCGTTCTAAGCCCATGCCGGTATCAATATTTTTCTTTGGCAGCGGTGTATATGTACCATCAGGGTTATGGTTAAATTGTGAAAACACAAGGTTCCAAACTTCAAGGTAGCGCTCGTTTTCACCGCCAGGATAGAGTTCAGGATCACTTGAATCATTGCCATACTCAGGACCGCGATCATAGAAAATTTCGGTATTCGGGCCGCTTGGACCTTCACCGATATCCCAATAGTTTCCTTCAAGACGAATAATCCGTTCCTCTGGAATTCCGATTTTGTTATGCCAAATTTCATAGGCCTCATGATCCTCTGGATGAACGGTAACAGATAGAAGCTCTGGATTCCAGCCAATCCATTTTTCGTTCGTTAAAAACTCCCATGCCCATTCAATTGCTTCTTGCTTGAAATATTCGCCGATGGAAAAGTTGCCTAGCATTTCAAAGAATGTATGGTGACGAGCTGTTTTTCCGACATTCTCAATGTCATTAGTTCTGATGGACTTTTGTGCATTTGTAATTCTTGGATTCTCAGGAACAACACGGCCGTCAAAATATTTTTTTAACGTGGCGACACCGCTGTTAATCCATAATAATGACGGGTCATCATGCGGGACAAGTGATGCACTTGGCTCAATCGCGTGTCCTTTTTCTTCGTTAAAAAACTGTAAAAACATTTGGCGAATTTGTGATCCAGTTAAGTTTTTCATTTGGTTTAACCTCCTTTATTTTTAAAAAAGAATACAAAAAGGCCCTCATCCCTATAGCAGGGACGAGAGCCTCTCTCGCGGTACCACCCTGATTATGGATCCAAAAAAACGGGATCCATCTCTCAAAAATACTCTTAACGCGAGTGTACGGCAGTGATTAGCTGCACTCCGGATTAGCTTTCTGTCATCCTTCATCTAGAGCCTCTTTCAGCCAAGGAAGCTCCTCTCTTCAACGCCTTACGCGCTATAGATGGACTACAACATACTTGATCCTTCTACATGATCGATATATTCTATATGAGGAATTATAGCGAGCAGGAAAACGTTTGTCAATTTCTTATTATGGCGATTCATTTGATTTTCCATTAATGAAATGATTTTTTGCATGGATGATGGCTACTTTAAGAACGACAAGGACGGGGACTGCTACAATCAACCCCAAAATGCCTCCAATTTCGCCACCTGCTGTTAAGGCAATCATAATGATTAACGGGTGCATATGAAGACTTTTTCCAACGATATAAGGGGATAGGATATTCCCTTCTAGAAATTGCAGGCCAAAAACAATCACTACCGTAATGATGACTAGTTTGACTGACGAGGTTGCCGCAATAATGACGGCTGGCACTGCTCCAATAATCGGCCCAAAATAAGGGATTACATTCGTGGCCCCAACAATCAATCCCAACAGCAATGGATATTTTAAATGAAAAATCCAAAATAGCAAGGCGGAAATACTGCCAATTATTATACATATTAACAGCTGTCCCCTTATATAGCTGCCGAGGGATTCATCAATATCTTTGAGAAAAAGCGTCCCCTTTTTCCGCCATTTTTTTGGTGTCATATACCAGCAAGCCTGTTTAATGAGTTGAAAGTCCTTTAACATATAGAAGGCAATAAACGGGATAATCATCAGGATTAACGCCGAATTGAAAAATTTCATTAAGATATTCACGAGAATCGTTACTAGGGAGTCCAGCTTTTTTTCAAAGGTGTCGATGCCTTCATCTAATCTTGCTTGAAGACCATCTGGCCACTCCCTTGTGTGGGACTGGAGCTTTGCAATCCATTCCCGGTATTGCTCGGCAAAGATCGGTGCACTTTCAGTGAGATCCTTTAATTGGTCAATTATTGCCGGTATCCCTTTATAAAGGGCCAAGCCAATTCCGCCAAAAAAAATAACATATATGAGCATAATCGCAAGGCCGCGATGAAGCCCTTTTTCATGTAATTTTTCAACAAGCGGATGAAGCAAATAGGTAATAAATCCGCCAATGATAAACGGCAGAATAATGAGAACAGTCACTCGAAGAATCGGCATCCAGACAAAGCTAATTTTTAGAAAAAGATAAATGGCAATCAATAAAAGGAGCAAAAAACCGATTCGGTAATACCATTTCATGCGAATATCCACGTCGATGCCTCCTTTTCGTTAGTTTTAGAGACAATTGATGTAAATATTCAACAAAAAATCCCCCTCAGAACTAAGAGGGGGATTCAGGTCCATTTAAAATATCGCACGTTTTACTTTCCGTTGCATTCTTTTCATATTGCGGGGCGACATCATATTATTTCGCTGAGCAAGATTATATACTGCCATCCCTGCACCAAAAGCAATCATCGACGTCATCATTTTGTTCATCCGTCTCACCTCTTATTTTATTTGTCCAGCTTCAGCTCACGCGTCCGCTTTTCTATTCTAAAGGGTGTAACGACGCTCTTCTTCTTCAAACAAATCATCTAAGGAACTAAGTGACCCGTCCTCTTCAACTTGATGGGTGTTGATTATTCCTTCAGAAACCGAGAGCTCAATAAAACAGTTCCAGCAATAATATTGGTTGATACCAATTTTGCCGATATCCTTGCTTTGACAATTGGGACACTTAAACATGAAAGGACACCTCACGTATCATTTAGCTAGGCAGAATTTACTTGATAAATTCTGATACGCATAAATTAAACTGCGCCTCGAGCCTTACCCTAAAGGGTCTCATGGCCAGTCGGCGAGTTTTCATTTACATCTACGATAATGGCATCCTTTCCGATTGCTAAGGGCTTCTCAGATTGAATGACCTGTTTCCCTTCCGTGATATCCGAAAAGAAGCCATCCGTGATTTCGTACCCTACGATTGTGCCCACTTCTTCTTGAAAATAAACATCTTTTAACAAACCGAGCGTTTTACCGCCCTTAGAGAGCATCATCATACCGTCTAGGGAATGTTGATGGTTTAAGGTATAATCAGGTCTATCTTTTAGCTTTTCTAAATGCTCGGGCTCCTCAATCATAACTCCATCCCAGCCGAAGGAAGTCACCTTTTGAATGTCCAGAAAAAAGGATTGTTTGAAGAAAACGCCTTTTTTAATCAGTAGACCTTTCACCGTGCCACCGCTTGAGATACAGAGATCACTTATCTCACCAATTTTTGTCCCGGTTCTCGTTTCAAATACAGGCTGCCCTTTCAATAAAGAAAATGTCCGCAAAGAGTGTCCCACCTCCTGTGAACATTTATAGTTTCAGTCATTTACCATAAAATCATAAGGTGAAACGTTTTCCATTCCTACCAATGGATTTACCTGCATTAATTCTTCTTCGTAGGACATTTCTGTAGCCGGAGTTTGGTCGTCATTGGCTGCTGGTTTTTCTTCTTTCTTAGATAAGCTGTTTTCTTTACTAATGGAATTACCCTGGATGGATTCTTGCAGCTTTTGGCAAAGGGTCGTTTGCCTCGAAAGCTCATCGGCTCTTTCGACACCCATTCGCAGTGCATCCTCTTCGCCGCATAAAATTAACGATTGTTTGCTTCTTGTAATCGCCGTATAAATTAAATTTCTCCGCAGCATCCGATAATAGCTTCTTGTTATCGGAAGGATCACAATCGGGAACTCGCTTCCCTGTGATTTATGCACCGAGCAGCAGTAAGCATGAGTTATCTGAGTTAAATCCTGCTTAGTATATTCAACCTCATTGCCTTCAAAAGAAATATAGATCATGTCTTGCTTTTCGGTGTTTTCTTTTGCATAAATGATCGAGATAATTTCACCTATATCCCCGTTAAAAACATTGCTTTCCGGCTGGTTGACGAGCTGGAGCACCTTATCGCCAATGCGGTATTTCACCTCACCAAAAGCAATTTCCTTGCGTTTGCCGTCAGGGTTCGGATTGAAAATCTCCTGCAGTAAAACATTTAGCCGGTCAATCCCAGCAGGACCTCTGTACATTGGTGCCAATACTTGAATGTCCTTAGCGGAATAGCCTTTATTTTTTGCATTTTGCGCCACTTTTTCAACCACTTGTGCCACCTGCGGGGTTGAACATCTGATAAAGGAACGATCAGCTTGCTTAGCGGTAACATCAGGAGGGAGATACCCCTTTTTGATATCATGGGCCAGTTCAATAATCGATGAACCCTCTGCCTGCCGGTAAATATCTGTTAATCGAACAGTCGGAATCCGCTCAGATTGAAGTAAATCTTTTAAAACCTGACCAGGACCAACAGATGGAAGCTGATCTTCATCTCCGACCAAGATGACTTGAATATTTTCCGGCAAGGCCTTAAACAATTGATTGGCAAGCCAAATATCCAGCATTGAGGTTTCATCGACAATTAATATTTTTCCTTCTAGCGGGCTTGCATCATCGCGGTCAAACCCTTCCGTGCCGTTAAACCCAAGCAACCGGTGGATGGTTACTGCAGGAAGACCAGTCGATTCAGTCATTCTTTTGGCCGCTCTCCCCGTTGGTGCCGCAAGCAAAAACGGGAAAGGCTCATCCTTTTTCTGATAGTCCTTCAGCTCTAATGAACAACCGTGCAATTCCGCATACAGCTCAACAATCCCTTTAATGACCGTTGTTTTACCAGTTCCAGGTCCACCGGTTAAAATAAGCATCGGCGACATTAGCGCTGTCTGAATCGCTTCTTTTTGAGTTGGCGCATAATGTACATTGAGCCGCTCCTCCAAGCTTCCTAGTGCGAGGAGGAACTCGGATTCAGGAAATTGATCCTTGTATTCCGTTTGTCTTAGTATGCGTTGGATGCTCGTTACAAGTCCTTTTTCCGCGAAAAATAACGAAGGTAAATAAACGCGTTTTTCCTCACCTTTAATTTTCCCTTCTTCATCAAGCTTAATGACCTCAGTCGATATGTCGGCGTATTCAATCTGATCGCGCTTGTTTTCCTCGAGGAGAACTTTTACTTGTTCGAGTAAATCCTCGACCTGCATGAACACATGTCCTGTTTGGATGCTTTCTTTTTCTAGTATGTATAGGCATGCCGCTTTAATTCGATCTGGATGGTTACCGGATATCCCCAGCTGGTAACCGAGCTCATCTGCCCGGCCAAAACCAATCCCCTCGATATCCTCAACGAGTTGATACGGATTTTTCTGAATGGTATTTAGTGTTTCCTCTTTATATGCTTGATAAATCCGCATCGAAATTTGCGGGCCAAAACCATATTGGTTTAAGGCTACCATTACCTGCTCAAGTCCCTGATGCTCCATCAATGTATCGTAAAGCATTTTTGCCTTTTCAGGAGGAAGCTTAGGAATGGAATCCAGCAGTGATGGCTGATTGAGAATTTTGGAGATGGCGTCCTCCCCTAAGGTATCGACAATGCTTTGAGCTGTTTTCTTGCCAATTCCTTTAAACATTTCACCTGATAAATAGGCTGCAACGCCTTGTTTTGTCTGCGGCATGTCCTTTCGGAAATGATTCGTGAGAAATTGCATACCAAACTTCGGATGTTCCTTAAACTCGCCGAAAAAAATATAGGTTTCCTGTTCATGAATTTTCGGAAAATAACCGGTAACTACTGCCTCTTTGTCCTCATAGTCGTGATTGGTTTCATCGACTCTGATTCTTAATACGGTATAAAGGTTTTGTTCATTATGAAAAATCGTGACAATCGGCCGCCCTTTGACGAACTTTGCCTGTTCTTGAAATAAATCAAGTGAGTCTTGCTTTTCCATTCTGTGCTCCCTCCCTTCGGTGGCGTTTGAAAAATTAATGATTGCTTTCGATTAGTTTTTTAGCATGACCTGCAAGCAAATGGTCCGGCTGAATGTCAAGTGCCTTATTAAACATCTCAATTGCTTTTTGTCCATTTTCTTTAAAGGCATAGGAAACCCCTAAATTATAATAGGCATCCGAATGGTTTGGGTCCAGTTCAATACATTTAGTGAATTGAACCATTGATTCATCAATCAGTTCTAATTGAGCTAAACATAAACCATATTGGAAGCGCGCTTCCGCATCGGTTTCATTGAGTTCAACACTTCTTTGTAAATATGGGAGGGCAAAACGCCCCTGATTTAGCTGAACAAGAGTTAGGCCTAACATGAAAAAGTTGTCACTTGTGTTGAGCCCTTTTTTCATTGCTGTTTCAAACATATTCTTGGCTTCGTTAAAGAGGTCCTTACTGAATAATAAGTTGCCAATGCTATAATAAGCTGCCGCTGAATTTTCATCTATTTCAATTGCTTTTTGATAAAATTTGAGCGCTTTTTCGTCGTCTCCAACAGCTGAAAGCACATTGCCAAAGTTAATGTAAGCGACTGGGTCGTTCGGGTTTTCTTCAATGGCTTCATTAAAGGACTTTGCCGCCTCTTCCCAGTTGCCTTCCTGCATGTATTGTACACCTAATTGGTTTTTATCCATTATTTCAACTCCAATCCTAAGAGAAAGTATATCATATTTCATTCAAAAATTACTTATAGAGGTTGAATAGGTTCCGTTCCTGTTTTCGTTTGCAGTGATACTGGGGGATTCGCTGATTATTGGGGGGATTTGGAGGTTAGTATCCACCAAACTGAGGGGGGATTCCCCCAACTTCTCAAGCGATTCCGCCAAACCAAAATTTCACGCAAAAAAACCCCGACTCCACCACTGGAATCGGGGTCTATATATTAGCCAACGTACGTTAACCGTTCACCATTTTTAAAAACTTCGTCAATCGTACCGCCGCCTAGACATTCATCGCCATTGTAAAAAACGACGGCTTGTCCAGGTGTTATGGCACGAATAGGTTCATGGAAAATAACCTCCGCCTTCGCCCCTTCTAATAGACGAACTGTTACTTTACTGTCTTCCTGGCGGTAACGGAATTTGGCCGTACATTCAAATTCCGCCGGTTTTTCCCGATTAGAAACCCAACTCACACTGTCAGCGGTAATCGAGTCAGAATATAATTTCTCGTTGTGAAAACCTTGTCCGACATAAAGGACATTTCTTTTTAAATCCTTACCAATCGCAAACCAAGGCTCGCCCGATCCGCCAATTCCCAAACCGTGACGCTGGCCGATGGTATGATACATCAAGCCTTCATGCTTGCCCTTTACCTCGCCATCAAATGTTTCCATATTTCCTGGCTGGGCCGGAAGATATTGACCTAAGAAGTCTTTAAAATTTCGTTCTCCGATGAAGCAGATCCCGGTACTATCCTTCTTCGTCGCAGTTGCAAGCTCCGCTTCCCGTGCAATTTCCCGAACTCGAGGTTTTTCAAGATTACCGATTGGGAACATGACCTTACTTAATTGTTCCTGTGTCAATTGGTTTAAGAAATAGGTTTGGTCTTTATTTTCGTCAAGGCCGCGAAGCATTTTGTATTCCCCGTCACGAAACTCGACCTGGGCATAATGGCCAGTCGCTAAATAGTCCGCACCTAACTTTACAGCATGCTCCAAAAACGCCTTAAATTTGATTTCTTTATTGCACATCACGTCAGGATTAGGCGTCCTGCCCGCTTTATATTCATCAAGGAAATAGGTAAAGACCTTGTCCCAATATTGTTTTTCAAAATTCACCGCATAATATGGAATGCCAATTTGATTGCAAACACGAATGACATCTTCATAATCTTCGGTAGCGGTACAAACACCGTTATCGTCGGTGTCGTCCCAGTTTTTCATAAAAATGCCGATGACATCATAGCCTTGCTGTTTTAATAAAAGCGCAGCAACAGATGAATCTACCCCGCCGGACATGCCGACAACAACACGTGTATTTTTTGGATCTTTTCTTTCCATTTTTTTCACCTCTCTCTTCGCTTGAAGCTTTGTTAACCATTTATTTTTTCAAGCGCGAAACAACTCCAGCGATTTCTTCAGCTGCCTTGATGACTTCTTCCGTCGTCGTATTAAAACCAAAGCTAAACCGAATCGAATTGATTAAGCGCTCTGACTGTTTACCAAACATGGCAACAAGGACATGGGAAGGCTCAATCGAACCCGCCGTGCAAGCCGAGCCACTCGAAACAGCAATTCCAGCTAAGTCGAGATTAACGAGCATTGCTTCTACACTTGTCCCTGGAAAGCTTAAGTTTAATACATGCGGCAGGGAAAACTCAAGCGATCCGTTTACGTCAAACGCAACATTTTGTTCACCGAGCTTGTCCATTAATATTTTTTTAAATTCAATGAACCTTTCCCGCTTGGCGGCCCGTTCTTCATTCGCAATCAAAACTGCCTCATGGAATCCGGCAATCGCTGCCACATTTTCGGTTCCAGCGCGTCGTTTTCTTTCTTGATCACCGCCAAATAGACGAGGAGCCATTTTAACCGTTGACCTTGCATAGAGAAAACCCGTTCCTTTTGGACCATTAATTTTATGAGCAGAAACTGATAATAAATCAATGAAGCTATCATTAACATTAATGATTTCCATTCCATAAGCCTGTACTGCATCCGTATGAAAAATGGCAGGATGATTTTTCAAAAGTTCGCCAATCTCCGTAATCGGCTGAATCGCTCCAACTTCATTGTTTCCATACATGACAGAAACGAGAATAGTATCATCCCTTAAGGCAGTCTGAAGCTCCGAAAGTGAAATTCTCCCGGTTTCATCGACTGGGAGATAGGTCACCTCAAAGCCCATTTTTTCTAGTTTTTTGCAGGCGTGGAGCACGGCATGGTGTTCGATTTGCGTTGTAATGATATGCCTGCCATTATGTTGATAACTTTCGGCCACCCCGAATAAAGCCATATTATCAGCCTCGGTTCCACCACCAGTAAAAATGATCTCACTTTCCTTCGCCCCAATGCTTCGGGCTAAAGCCGCACGTGCTAAATCAATATGATGACGCGCCTCTCTGCCATAGGAATGGATACTAGAGGGATTTCCAAAAGTAGAGTTCATAATTTCCATCATTTTCCCAGTAACCCTAGGGTGCATCGGAGTTGTCGCGGCATGATCGAGATAAATTCGTTCCATTATTACACCTTCATTCAAAATAATTCTCTATTATTACCTTTTACATCAAATATAAAACATATAACCATCTGTCTCACTGTCATCACTATGACTAGCTAAATCCTCGAGGGTCGTGTTATCGAGGACATCTTTGATGGCATCGCGGATGCGAATCCACAGCTCGCGCTTCGCCGGCTCTTCGTCTTCAATTCCCTCAACAGGAGTGATAGGACCTTCAAGGACACGAATCACATCTCCTGCGGTAATTTTCGATGGTTCATTTGTGAGAATATAACCGCCGTACGCCCCTCTAATACTTTTGACTAATCCGGCATTCCGTAACGGAGCAATCAATTGCTCTAAATAATGTTCTGATAAATCATTAGCCTGGGCAATCGTTTTTAATGAAGTAGGTCCCTCACCATGTTTTTTAGCAAGTTCAATCATAATCGTCAGACCATAACGTCCTTTAGTAGAAATTTTCATAATACGCACCTCGATTTGTAATCTATATAAAGTAAAATTCTAAGTAAATTGATAGGCATTAGAAATTATAACACATTCTTCTTCAATATGCTTTTAGCAGTGAAAATGGTAAGATGAAAGTGAATATTTTTTTGGAGAGATGTATATGCAGCAAAAGCCTTTAGCCTATCGGATGCGTCCTAGAACGATTGAAGAAGTCGCTGGCCAGGAACATTTGGTTGGTGACGGAAAAATAATTGCCAGAATGGTAAAAGCAAAACAGCTGACATCGATGATATTATACGGACCGCCAGGGATTGGCAAAACCTCGATTGCCAGCGCAATTGCCGGCAGTACCAAATATGCCTTTCGGACGCTTAACGCCGTTACGAACAATAAAAAAGATATGGAAATTGTCGCTGCTGAGGCGAAAATGTCGGGGAAGGTCATTCTGCTTCTCGATGAAGTCCATCGTTTGGATAAAGCGAAGCAGGATTTTTTACTGCCCTACTTGGAAAACGGAATGATTGTATTAATCGGGGCAACAACGAGCAACCCCTACCATGCGATTAATCCTGCAATCCGCAGCCGCTGTCAAATTTTTGAACTAAAGCCGTTATCACCTGATGAAGTGAAACAAACCTTAGCTCGTGCCCTTGAAGATGAGGAACGGGGTTTTGGTGGATTGAAGGTTGAGGTATCTGATGAAGCTTTACTCCATTTTGCCCAAGGCTCCAATGGGGATGTCAGGAGCTCCTTAAATGCTCTCGAGCTAGCAGTACTTTCCACGGATAAAGATGAGAATGACATTATCCATATCGATGTGAAAACAGCCGAGGAATGCCTGCAAAAGAAAAGCTTGGTGGCCGATAAAGACGGGGATGGCCACTATGACGTCTTGTCTGCTTTCCAAAAATCGATTCGCGGCAGTGACGTTAATGCTGCCCTCCATTATCTTGGAAGATTAATTGAAGCTGGTGACATGCCAAGTATCAGCAGGCGCTTGATTGTAATTGCCTACGAAGACGTGGGCCTTGCTAATCCGCAGGCGGGAGCTAGGACGCTAGCCGCGATTGAAACAGCTGAAAGAATTGGCTTTCCAGAAGCACGGATACCGCTAGCCAACGCCGTGATTGAACTATGTCTTTCACCTAAGTCCAATTCTGCCGTCTTAGCCATTTCTGCAGCAATTGAGGATATTCAAAAAGGAATTGTCGGAGAAATCCCGGATCACCTCCGTGATGCCCACTATAAAGGAGCAAAAGAGCTTGGCCGAGGAATCGGCTACAAATATCCCCATGACTATGAAAACGGCTGGGTCCCGCAGCAATACTTACCAAACAAACTAAAAAACAAACAATACTACCGCCCAAAGAAAACCGGAAAATTCGAGCAGGCACTCGCCGTCGTATACGCAAAATTAACACGCTCGAAATAGTATATAAGGTGTCAGGCACCATGTGAAAATTTCACATGGTGCCTGACACCTTTTGTTAATTATTGGAATTCACTAAGCTGCGACGTCTCGTTTTTTGAAGACGTAGAAGGCTAGGAATTGGAATATGGCAAAGTAGATTAAAAGCATGGTGATGGAGAAGGTAAGGGTCATTCCTTCGACCATTGGCGTTCCTTCAAAATATTGCTTTAAATCTGTGTTCGCAAACAATAGGTATTTTGCCCAGTTAAATTTCATTGATAACAAGGCAGTAAATTGAGCACCGGTGAACAATAAAAATAATGATAAGCCGATGGCCAAGGAGCTATTTCGGAATACAGACGAAATCATGAAGGCCATTGTCACTAGCATTATCATGTCAATTGAACTTAAACCGTAATAGATTAGCAAATGGACAACAATGTTTTGCTCGGTAACTTGCCCATTATAATAATTTAAATATGGAAGGGCTTTTTCTGGCATTCCAAACAGAATGGCGCCTAGTGCAGTTGAGAAAACAAACAGAATCGCCAGCAAGAATAAGGCGTAGATTAACACCGTTAAATATTTCGATAGGAGGATTTTTGTCCTATTGATGGGCCGTATCAATAACAGTTTGATCGTTCCCCAATTAAATTCACTAGCCACAATTCCGGCAGAAACAATAATGATGAATAAACCAGCCAACATGATCAACTGCGAAGAATCTTTTACAAATGACCAAACCGTATATTTTTCCTTTGATGGAATATCATGCTGAATGCGGTATTCATTAATGGCGATTTCTTTTTTAAAAAATTCCTTTTCGATCTTTGTCCGACTTTGTGCCAACTGCTGCTTTAAAGCAGTATTTTCCTCTTGTAAAACTTGCTGCCAATTGCTATCCTGGACAAAATCTTTATCATTGTGTTGTGCCTTAATAATAATCCCCACAAGGGCAATACAAACGATAAGAATTCCAATCATTACAAAGGTTCCAGGGCGTTTAAAAATTTTCATCCATTCATTTTTGATTAGATTAACCACGGGTTGCTGCCCCCTTTTCCGCTGTCACTTCGAGGAAGCGATCTTCTAATGTTTTTGCCACTTCTTTTATCCCGAAAACCTTAATATCTTCTTGAACAAAAACTTTCACGATATTCGGAATTTCTATTTTCGGAAGCTCTACAGCTACTCCATTGTTAGAGAGGGTTGCACTAGCATGTGGATAATGTGCCCGCAAAATTGATAGCGCGGTTTCACTCGGGGCGACTTCCAGTTCATACATGACTTCGCTGCCGTTGACGAATTCCTTCATATGCTGGACATCAATTAGCCGTCCATTTTGAATAATCCCAATCCGATCACACATCATTTCCATTTCAGAAAGCAAGTGGCTGGAGACAATTACGGCCATATTTTTTTCACGTGCCAGCAGGCGGACATAATCGCGGATTTCCCTGATACCCGCGGGGTCGAGGCCGTTTGTGGGCTCGTCAAGGATGAGAACATCTGGATCATGCAACAGACATTGTGCTAAGCCTAATCGTTGGCGCATTCCAAGTGAATAAGTTTTCACTTTGTCGTTGATTCTGTCAGTTAAACCAACCAGTTCCACTGTTTCGCGGATTTTTTCCTTTGTAATCCCTTTTGACATTCTTGCATAATGAACAAGGTTTTGATATCCGCTTAAAAATTTATACATTTCCGGATTTTCAACGATGGCCCCGACATGTCTGACCGCTTCTTCAAACTGGGAATTTATGCTGGCACCACCAATGGTAATATCTCCCGATGTAATCCCCATTAAGCCGACAATCATCCGAATAGTCGTCGTTTTCCCGGCACCGTTTGGACCTAAGAAACCGAAAACCTCACCTTTATTCACTTGGAAGCTGATATCGTCTATAATCGTTCTTCCTTTTATCACTTTCGTTACATTTGTTAGTTCCACTATAGTTTCCAAACTCTCTCTCCTCTCTATGTATCCCAACTTAGTTTAACTGATTGTTGAAAAAATTTCCTAGTTTATTATAACCTTTTTCTTTTATTTTCTAAAAACGGCCGGGGATGGAATCGGGTTTAGGTCTGAAGACCGAGAATAACGTTAACAAAATATTCATTTATTTTTTAAAAATACGACAAATATTTCGATAAAATGATTTTATATCAATGTGCAAGGATGTGTACTATGACTTACAAGCCTCGTATCGAATCAACGGAATTAATAAAGTTTAGATTCTTAAATCCACGTATGACTTTATCATCAAAGGCAAAAAAGCGTTATTTAAACCTTGAAAAAGGGTATCAAGGAGAAGTGATGTTTGACCAATTAACCGAGGAACTGCAAAATGATTTGTATATTTTAAACGATTTATGCCTTGAGTATAATAACTCGGTGTTTCAAATCGATACCTTAATTATTGCTCAAGAAACGATTTATCCATTTGAGGTAAAAAACTATGAGGGCGATTATTACTACGAATCCGAGAGTTTCCATTCCATGATATCCAAAGAGGAAATAAAGAACCCCTTGGATCAATTAAAACGCAGTATATCGCTTCTTCGTCCTTTACTTAAAAAACTCGGGATTTATCTACCTATTGAAGGATTGGTGACTTTTGTAAACCCCGAATTCACCTTATATCAAGCCCCAATAAACACACCAATTATTTACCCAACTCAGCTCAATCACCTTATGAAAAAATTAAATCAGATTCCATCAAAGCTAAATTATCGCCACAAAAAGCTGGCAGACCAATTAGTCGCGATGCATCTAAGCGAATCACCATACGCCTGGAAGCCGATCTATACGTATGAAAAGCTGAAAAAAGGTATCATCTGCCCTATATGCTTTTCATTCATGCTTTCCGTTGGGGATAAGAAATTGGTGTGTGAGAAATGTGGGTGCGAGGAAAAGGTCGATACTGCTGTACTAAGGAGTGTGAAGGAGCTTATACTACTTTTTCCAGATAGGAAAATTACTACAAATGGAATTCATGAATGGTGCGGGGTGATTGGGTCTACGAAGGTGGTTAGGAGGATTTTAATGCAAAATCTTACTTCAATTGGGACTAGACAGTATAGATATTTTGAATAAAAAAATCATTCTTATCTTGATTAACACAATTCAAAATTGGATAGCTTATACCTTTATAACGCTCTATCACTAAAGTGGGGGAGCGTTTTTTTGTTAGTTGGTAATTTCTTTTACCGTTTTACCACTTTTTTCTCGTTTCGGTCAATGTAACCCCTTTTCATTTACCTTTTTTCCTACATTTTCACCGCTTCGGTCAATGTAACTCCTTTTCATTTACCTTTCTTCCCACATTTTCATCATTTCGATCAATGTAACCCCTTTTCATTTACCTTTCTTTCTCTGTTTTCACCGTTTCGGTCAATGTAACCTCTTTTCATTTACCTTTCTTCCTACATTTTCACCGCCTCGGTCAATGTAACCCCTTTTCATTTACCTTTCTTTCTCCGTTTTCACCGTTTCGGTCAATGAAAACAAAAAACCCTAAACTCAAAAAAGTTCAGGGTCTGCACACACAATATCATTTCTCATCCGAAACACGTTGTATCTTAATATCTTTAAGTAATTCCCTCACCACATAGCTCGCTAGGATCAAACCTGCAGCGGATGGGACGAAGGCATTGGAGGCTGGCGGCATTTGTGCTTTGCGAATCGCGGCATTTTCGTTGCCGACCTCTTTCTTAATATCTTCGCGAATGACAATTGGACTTTCATCAGAAAAAACAACCGGAATTCCTTTATGGATTCGTTCCTTCCGCAGCTTGGTGCGAATTACCTTCGCAATCGGATCGGTATGGGTTTTGGAGATGTCCGCAATCATAAAACGGGTTGGATCCATTTTATTGGCCGCCCCCATACTTGAAATAATTGGAATATCTCGTTTTAAACATTCTTTCATTAAATGAATTTTATAAACAATCGTATCAGAGGCGTCGACGACAAAATCCAAGTTGTAGCCAAAAATCTCCTCATACGTTTCCTCTGTGTAAAACATCTTCAGTGCAATTACTTCGCAGTCGGGATTGATATCCTTAATCCGCTCCTTCATAATGTCTACTTTCGGTCTACCGACAGTGGACAGCAAAGCAATCAGCTGTCGATTAATATTTGTGATATCAACATCATCTTTATCGATTAATACTAAACGGCCGACTCCAGAGCGGGCCAATGCTTCTGCAGCGAACGAACCAACTCCGCCTATACCTAAAACAGCGACCGTGCTGTTTTTCATAATTTCTAGTCCTTCTTTACCAATCGCAAGCTCATTACGGGAAAATTGATGCAGCATTTTATCTTCACTCCAAATTCTAATTCATGATTCATATTTCATTAATTCATAATTCATTTTTCATAAATTCATTTTCGTAATTAAAGTTATTTTTTCACCTAAAAAATATATCATACTATTCGATAAAAACAAGTATTTTTATAGGAATTATGTAGATAAAACAAAAATAAAACCTCCCGCCGCGTTCTCAGCAGTCAGGAGGTTGATTTTTTAGAAATAGAAAAGAGTCCCAATGGTGCCGTTGCTTCTAGGTCCTTAGTTTTGATCCCGCTCTCAGCAGGGGGGTGTCTTGTTTCCGGTATTGTAAGTCCCCTTACCCGTCATAGGGTGGGGCATTTACGCAATCAGAAAACTCAGACTCCCGGACAAAATAATGTTCGGTCAAAACTTCAGGTAACACAACGTACATCTCAGGACTCTTCTTTAATTGCTTTTATATTATCACATTATCTTGCTGCATTCAAGTTTTCATGAAAGCGAATTCCTGTTATTTTTTAACATTTAGTGACAAGTTTAGTTCAACTAATTGGGCCTCGGAAACTTCACCCGGTGCATTCGTTAATAAACAGCTTGCACTAGCAGTTTTCGGGAAGGCAATCGTATCACGCAAGTTGGAACTGCCGGCTAACAACATTACCAAGCGGTCAAGTCCGAGCGCGATTCCGCCATGCGGTGGAGTTCCATATTCGAACGCATTCATTAGGAAGCCGAACTGTTCCTTCGCTTCTTCCGGTGAAAAACCAAGGACACTGAACATTTTTTCCTGAATTGGACGTTCAAAAATCCGCAGTGATCCTCCGCCAAGCTCATAGCCGTTCAGGACAAGGTCATAGGCCTGGGCACGGACCTTTCCAGGGTCAGAATCCAGGTATTCAAGGTCTTCCCTAAATGGCATCGTGAACGGATGGTGGGCAGCGTAATAACGGCCTTCTTCCTCATCATACTCAAACAGCGGCCAGTCTGTCACCCAAAGGAAATGAAATAAGCTATTATCGATTAATCCCAATTCTTTTCCCAGCTTAAGTCTTAAAGCGCCAAGGGCGTCCGCAACAACACTTTTCTTATCTGCAACAAATAGGAGTAAGTCCCCTTCCGATGCCTCAAGAGTCGCTTTAAGTGCCTGTGCATCTTCAGCTGAGAAGAATTTCGCAATCGGCCCCTTCAGACCTTCTGCATCCACCTTTAACCAGGCAAGTCCTTTCGCGCCATAAACTGCCGTGAACTCGGTTAACGCATCAATATCTTTACGGGAATACTTATCTGCACAGCCTTTTACATTCAACGCTTTGACTTGGCCGCCACCGGCAACCGCACCGGCAAACACCTTAAAGCCTGAATCCTTGACGATTTCCGATACATCGACAAGCTCAAGGCCAAAACGGGTATCCGGTTTATCGGAACCAAAACGGCTCATCGCCTCATCGTAAGTCATCCGCGGGAAGGCTGCCGGCACTTCGACACCTTTTACTTCTTTCATCAACTGGGTCATCATTTTTTCCATCATGCCCATGATGTCCTCTTGGCTTAAGAAGCTTGTTTCAATATCGATTTGCGTAAATTCGGGCTGGCGGTCGGCACGCAGGTCCTCGTCACGGAAACAGCGGGCAATTTGGTAATAACGTTCAATTCCGCCGACCATCAGCAATTGTTTAAACAGCTGCGGTGATTGCGGCAGCGCGTAGAACTCACCAGGATGAACACGGCTTGGAACTAAATAATCGCGTGCACCTTCTGGCGTGCTTTTTGTCAAAATCGGTGTTTCGATATCTAAGAAGCCTTCACCGTCAAGAAAATCGCGAATTTGCTTTGTCACTTGATGACGCATTTTTAATGTTTCAAAAATGACCGGGCGGCGGAAGTCTAAATAACGATATTTGAGGCGAACATCTTCTGAAGCATCCGTATTATCAGAAATCGTAAACGGCGGCGTTTTTGCCTCATTGATAATCGTTACGGTATCCGCTTGGATTTCAATTTTACCTGTTTTTAGGTTCTCATTAACAGTTCCAGCATCTCGGGCAACGACGGTCCCAACAACATCAAGAACAAATTCACTGCGGATTTTTTCCGCTGTTTGAAGTGCTTCCTTTGATAAATCAGGATTAAAGACTACCTGAACAATTCCTGAACGGTCGCGCAAATCGATAAAAATTAAGCCGCCAAGGTCGCGTCGTTTTTGCACCCAGCCCTTTAACGTAACTTTTTCTCCAACTGCAGACTCTGGTACTTCTCCGCAAAAATAGGATCTCCCAAACATTGTTACTCCCCCTTTAATCCTTGAAAATAATGAACAAAAGAATCAAGTTCTATTTCAACTTGGTCACCCGTCGCCATATTCTTCAAATTAATTTTTTTGTTCTTAAGCTCATCTTCGCCAAGAACGGCAACATACTTGGCTTTTAGGCGGTCTGCCGCTTTAAATTGCGCCTTAAATTTTCGATCTAAGTAATCCCTTTCAGCGGAAATACCAGCCATCCGCAGCTGCTGCAGGAGTCCTACCGTATAATCCTTCGCTTCCTCCCCGAGAGCAGCCAGGTAACAATCAATCCCTTGATCCGTTTCAAGCTCGATTCCTTCTGCATTTAGCGCAGCGATAAACCGTTCAATGCTTAGGGCAAAGCCGATGCCCGGTGTTTCCGGACCGCCAATCTCTTCCGCTAAGCCGTTATAACGGCCGCCGCCGCACAAAGTGGTAATCGCCCCGAAGCCTTCCGCGTTGCTCATAATCTCAAAAGCGGTGTGGTTATAATAATCTAAGCCGCGGACTAAGTTCGCATCGACTTCAAACGGGATATCAAGCTGGGTTAAATACTGCTGTAATTTTTCAAAATAAGCTTTAGAAAAATCGTTTAAAAATTCTAAGATAGAAGGTGCTGATTCCATTAATTCATGGTCGCGATCCTGTTTACAATCCAAGATGCGCAGCGGATTTTTCTCCAAACGATTCTGGCAATCATGACAAAACTCGCCGATTCTCGGTTTGAAGTGATTCACCAGCGCATCACGGTGTGCGACGCGGCTCTCTTTATCGCCAAGACTGTTGATGATAAGCTTCAATTTCCGCAAACCCATTTCTTTATACAGATTCATCGCCAGCGAAATGACTTCTGCATCAATTGCCGGGTCGTTACTGCCGAGCGCCTCAACACCAAACTGGACAAACTGGCGGAAGCGGCCTGCCTGCGGGCGTTCGTAGCGGAACATTGGTCCCATATAATAAAGCTTTACAGGCTGGTTGGCGTAGCCGAACATTTTTTTCTCGACAAACGAGCGGACGACTGCCGCAGTGCCTTCGGGGCGAAGCGTGATACTGCGTTTCCCCCGATCTTCGAAGGTGTACATTTCTTTTTGAACAATATCAGTGCTGTCGCCAACCCCTCGTGAGAATAATTCGGTTGATTCAAAAATCGGGGTGCGAATTTCTTGATATTGATATTTTTCACAAAGTTCTCTTGCCTTTGCTTCAATCAACTGCCATTTTTCTACTTCTCCTGGCAGTATGTCCTGCGTGCCTCTTGGAATGCTGATTGACATAGCAGAAACCTCCTCTTCAAAACTGATTTATGTAAAAAATTTTTAGCAAAAAATAAAAAAACTCCCATCCCTTGTAATAAATACAAGGGACGAGAGTTTGTAGTCCCGCGGTGCCACCCTAGTTGAATAGCCTTCAAAAAAAGCTATCCCTCTTAAACAGTTAACGCCTGTTACGTCCTTCTCCTACTAGAGCCCTGAGCTTTTTCAGAGAGAAGCCTACGGAGTGTTCATTCATTAAGGCACATGCAGAAATGCTTTCAGCCCAAGGCATTTCCTCTCTTTTCATGGGTTAGCTTAATTACTATGCTCCATCAATGGTTATTTCCCTATTTGTTTTATATTTATATAATAATACGGAGCATTGTACGCAATGTCAAGAGCGTTTTACGACCTTTCTAAATGTTTTTTTAACTTTCTGACATCACCTATCGATAAACCGAATTCAGAAGCTAGCTCAAACGAGGTTGACTGCTGTTCTTGTTGAATAAAATCATGAAAATCGACGCCAAAAAGACGGCCATCCATCGATTGTATGTTCATTCCCTTTTCACTTGATCGCAAATAAATCACCCCTGTTTCCATCTTCTTTATTGTTATTATTTCCAAACAAGCGGGAAAAATTGCATCAAAGATGGGTAATTTGTTGCTTTGTTGCCCTTATTTAACATTTTAGGAATGATTTTCACTACTAATTACGCTAAAATAAAAGAAGTAGAAAAAGGAGGGTGTTATGTTTAAAAAATTCAACCTGCTGCTAGTAAGCATCATTCTTATTTTCGGAGCCTTCCTGCCGCAGGGGAAAAGTATCGCTGCAACCGGTTCTATAACCATTTCCACCGATACTGTCAACGTTCGCGGCGGTCCAGGCTTAAGCTATCCCCTTGTGAAAATAGCAAAACGGGGCGAAAAGTATTCAATTGTATCAGAAAAAGATGATTGGATTGAAATTCAATTATCTTTTGGAAAAACAGGCTGGGTCGTTAATTGGCTGGTCTCAAAAGAAAATGCGGCGACAACAGTCAGTACCGCCCAAGCTTCCGGTTCAAAAAGCACAAGCGCCGCTGCCATAACGGATCAGTTAAGGGTCCGCTCGGGACCTGGGACAAGCTTCCCGATAGTCGGTTTCTTGAATAAAGGCCAGCAAGTAACGGTACTTGACCAAAATGAAAACTGGTGTAAAATCAGCTCATCATCCACTGAGGGCTGGGTTACAAGAGATTTTTTAGAGTATAAAACTGTTAAGCAGGAAAATACTCCAGCAACGCCGCCTGCGAAGACCGTAACCAGCGGCGTGGTGATTGGTGATACCTTAAATGTCCGCAAGGAGCCATCTTCTTCAAGCACTTTAGTTGGAAAATTAACAAAAGGCACGACTGTAACCATTTATTCGAAACAAAATAATTGGCTGGAGGTCGGTTTTTCAACATTAAGAGGCTGGGTAAGTGCGGAGTTTATTGACACATCTGCCTCAAGTCAAGCGTTGGACACCGCAAAGAAACAATCGAGCGGTATGAACGGGACGGTCACTGCAGGAAGTCTAAGCGTCCGCTCAGGAGCATCATTGGATTCAGGCATCATTGGCTCTGTATCGCTGGGTCAAAGCTTTACTATTTTGGAAGAGTATAATAATTGGGCAAAAATAGAGTTTAAGTCTGGTAGTTTTGGGTGGGTTGCCGGCTGGTATCTTGAAAAGTCAGCAGCGAAAACCAATACTGGACAAGCTGTGAAGGAAAACAAGGTTACCATTCTACAAAATGGAACAAATATCCGAAAAGGGCCCAATGTTCAATCGGATGTTGTGGAGCGGGCGAACGCAGGCGATACCTTCTCAGTACAAAGTTTAGCGAATGACTGGTATGAAGTGAAACTGAAGAACGGTAAAACGGGCTTTGTTGCTGGCTGGATTGTTTCCACAAACGGCACGAATCCGCAGATTGTGAAGTCAGGAGCCGAAGGTTATCTGAAAAATAAAACCATTGTTCTCGATCCAGGGCATGGCGGCGGGGATAACGGGGCTACAGGGGCAGCCGGAACATTAGAAAAGGAGTTAACGCTTCGAACAGCTCAGCTTTTGTATGATAAATTAAGGGCTGCTGGAGCAAATGTCTATTTAACTAGAAATAATGATTCTTTCCTTCCGCTTCCATCCCGTGTAAATACTGCACGTACTTATCATGCTGATGCGTTTATCAGCCTGCATTATGACAGTAATTTAGATCGCAGTGTCCGTGGTATGACCGGCTATTATTATCATTCTTATCAAAAGTCACTTGCTGACACGCTTTACGCTTCAACTGTAGGGCAAACGAAATTGAAAAATCGCGGCGTCCGTTTTGGTGATTTCCATGTTGTTCGTGAAAATAGCCAAAAAGCTGTCCTTATGGAGCTTGGCTATTTGAGTAATCCTGAGGAAGAAATGACGCTGAAATCCAGCGGGTTTCAAGAAAGTGCTGCCTCAGGATTGTATGATGGATTAGCAAGGTATTTTAAAAGTAATTAATCTAAAAAGGCTCGGCACTTAAAATTAAAGTGCCGAGCCTTTTTTAGGCTTTACTCTCGACGATCAGCGTCACAGGACCGTCATTGGTTAATTCAACATCCATCATGGCGCCAAACCGGCCTGTTGCAACGCGAATACCTTTTTCACGCAGCAGCCGGTTAAAAGCCTCATAAAGCCCCAAAGCCTGCTCCGGTCTGGCCGCTTCGATGAAACTAGGTCTTCTCCCCTTTCGGCAATCGCCGTAAAGGGTAAATTGGGAAACGGATAGAATTTCACCGCCGACATCCAGCAATGACAAATTCATTTTTTCAGCCGCATCTTCAAAGATCCTTAGGTTAGCAATTTTATCGGCTAAGTAAGCGGCATCCTCTTCTGTGTCCTCATGGGTCACGCCGACAAGCAGGACAAGTCCTTTGGTAATTTCTCCTATTACTTCACCAGCAACCGTTACCCGTGCGGCTTTGCTGCGTTGAACAACTACTCTCATACCAATACTCCTTAATTCATAATCCGGCGAACCGAATAAATATCCGGGATTTGTTTAATTCGTTCGACAACCTTGTGCAAATGGTTTACATTGTGAATCGCAATGGACATGCTGATCGTTGCCATTTTATTGCGGTCTGATTTCCCGGTGACAGCAGAAATATTTGTTTTCGTCTCATTAACCGCTTGAAGCACTTCATTAAGAATTCCGCTGCGATCATAGCCGCTGATTTCGATATCAACATTATATTCCTTGCGGTCATTCAAGGATGATTCCCACTCGACCGGAATTAGCCTTGTTTGGGCATCATTCGAGTCAATGTTCGTACAATCGGAACGATGAACGGAGACACCTCGGCCCTTCGTAATAAACCCGACAATTTCGTCGCCAGGAACCGGGTTACAGCATCTTGATAAGCGAATTAACAGGTTGTCAATTCCTTGAACGCGGACGCCGGATTCCCGTTTCTTACTTGCTGGGAATGTTTTTAAATCCGAAATCACATTCGTAATGCTCGCTGATTGTTCCTGGTCGCGTTTCTTGCGCCATTTCTCGGTTAAGCGGTTCGCCACCTGCAAGGCCGTGACCCCGTTATAGCCAACGGCGGCATACATATCTTCTTCATTGGAAAAATTAAATTTTTCCGAAACCTTTTTCAGATTGTCTGATGTTAAAATTTCTTTCAGTTCGAACTCCATGTTACGGATTTCTTTTTCGACTAGCTCTTTCCCTTTGACGACATTTTCATCACGGCGCTGCTTTTTAAAGAAGGCGCGGATCTTGTTCTTCGCCTGCGAAGTCTGTGCTAGCTTCAGCCAATCCTGACTTGGACCATAGGAATGTTTGGAGGTTAATATTTCAATAATATCCCCGGTCATCAGTCGATAGTCCAGCGTTACCATTTTGCCGTTCACTTTGGCGCCAATTGTTTTATTGCCTATTTCCGAGTGGATGCGATAAGCAAAATCGATTGGAACAGAACCGGATGGAAGCTCAATGACATCGCCTTTTGGTGTAAACACAAACACCATATCGGAGAACAGGTCAATTTTCAATGACTCCATAAACTCTTCGGCATTGGCGGTATCATTTTGGAACTCTAGAATCTCCCTGAACCAGGTTAATTTTTGTTCAAAAGAAGAGCTGTCACTGATGGCTTTGCCTTCTTTATAGGCCCAGTGTGCTGCAACCCCGAATTCGGCAATTCGGTGCATCTCATAGGTGCGAATTTGCACTTCAAGCGGGTCGCCTTTCGGTCCAATTACGGTTGTATGCAAGGATTGATACATATTCGGCTTCGGCATCGCGATATAATCCTTAAAGCGGCCGGGCATCGGTTTCCAGCAAGTGTGAATTATGCCGAGAACCGCGTAGCAATCTTTAATGCTGTTGACGACAATCCTTACTGCAAGCAAATCATAGATTTCACTGAATTGCTTATTTTGCAAGACCATTTTTCGATAAATACTATAAATATGCTTAGGACGGCCTGAAAGCTCTGCCTTTATCGAAACTTCACCCATCTGAGCCTTGACTTCCTCGATGACATCCTCGAGATATTGCTCCCGTTCCGCACGCTTCTTCTTCATTAAGTTAACAATCCGGTAGTATTGCTGCGGATTTAAATACCTTAATGCTGTATCTTCCAGCTCCCATTTAATCTTAGATATACCAAGACGATGTGCTAAAGGGGCAAAAATTTCAAGTGTTTCATTTGAAATTCGGCGCTGTTTCTCCACAGGAAGATGCTTCAGTGTCCGCATATTATGCAGACGGTCAGCAAGCTTAATCAGAATCACCCGGATGTCCTGAGCCATAGCCACAAACATTTTGCGGTGGTTTTCGGCCTGCTGTTCCTCGTGAGATTTATATTTAATTTTCCCTAGTTTCGTTACCCCATCGACAAGCATCGCCACTTCGTCATTGAAAGCTTCCTCTATATCTTTTAAGGATACAGTTGTATCTTCCACAACGTCGTGAAGAAAACCCGCAGCAACCGTTGCAGGATCCATCTCCAAGTCAGCTAGAATTCCTGCAACCTGGATGGGATGAATAATGTACGGCTCCCCCGATTTTCGATATTGTTCACGATGAGCATGTTTAGCGAATTCATACGCTTTTTTAACTAAATCAACATGCTCTTCATTTAAATAGGTCTTGGTCTTGTCGATGACTTGGTCGGCTGTTAACACTTGATCATTCGCCATGAAATCACCTTTATTTTCGTCTCATTTTATTATTTAATGGTATTTTTGAAATTATTGTTACAAAATTAGAATGATTGTTTCTATTATCGAAAAAAATAGCGAAGATGTAAAGAGATTGTAAGTAATTTCTGCAAATTATCGAGATATGTCGAATATTATTTTTATATTATATAAAGAGAGCACCCTCATCTGAGTGCCCTCCAGCTCACTTTTTAATAGTGCATAAGTGTTAAAATATCATAGCCGTCTAACTTTTTGCGGCCATCTAAATAGCTTAACTCAACTAAGAAAGCGATACCAGCTACTACTCCGCCGAGCTCTTCCACTAATTGAATAGTCGCTTCAATCGTACCGCCGGTTGCTAACAAATCATCCGTGATTAACACGCGTTGTCCAGGTTTAATCGCATCCCTATGAATTGTAAGAACGTCTTTTCCATATTCCAGACCATAGCCGACTTTAATCGTTTCACGCGGCAGCTTGCCCTCTTTACGGACTGGGGCAAAGCCTACTCCTAGCGAATATGCAACTGGACAGCCAATAATAAAGCCGCGTGCTTCAGGTCCAACAATTATATCAATTTGTTTTTCCTTTGCGTAAGAAACGATCTGGTCGGTTGCATATTTATATGCTTCACCATCATTCATTAATGGGGTAATATCTTTAAATTTAATTCCTGGCTTTGGCCAATCGGGTACGATGGTAATAAATTGCTTTAAATCCATTCTGTTATTTCCTCCTCAGTTTCTACCGACTCTTGGATAACTTGATCGAACCAGCCCTTTAAATCATGAAAGGACGAAAATAATAAATCCCGTTCAAGAGCATATTGCATCTGTTTGGTTTGATATGTTCGAGAGTCACTTAAATCACGCTTTTGCGCGCCAGTTGTTAAAGAAATAAATCCATTGTTTATTGTAACAAAATCCAGTTCAGAAAACACCTTTGCCATAAAGTTTATCGTTTCCTGTGACCAGCCGCGATGTTTGGCGATATCTTCGCCATTTCGCTTAAGGTCAATCGGACCTTTCTTTACTAAAAAGGCATAGAACCATTTAAAATGATCACGGGTTGGAACCGTGCTGAAGAAATCACTGGATTTCTTATAAAAATAGGCATACACCCTTGCCGGCTGTTTCCCTTTTAATAAAACCTCGAGAATCTCTTTTGAGGGCGGGAAGTCAACTAAAACGATATTTGCCTGGTTACAATTGAGAGCTTTTGCTTCTTCGATATCTTGAACATGAATGGTATCAGCCATTAATTCTGGGCTCATTTTTTCTAGATGTTCTTTATTAAAAATAATGAATTTCCTGTTTTCTGCAGGAACGGATTGAGCAATGGCGCTCATTCGCTTTTGCCCGCGATAGTCAAATAACTGCCAAGAATTCACCGCGATATCGTGAATGAAAATTTGTGGTTTACGTATATTGTTCCATTCATTAATAGATAATTCCCCAATGAATGAAATTTTTGAAGCAGGTGAGATTTGGTCAACTAAAGATCCTAACCCAAAACCTACTCCATCAAGATTGGCATCAGCTTCATTCACTAACACCTTTAAATGGTTTTGCTCACTGCCAATTTTTCTCATACTGGCAATTTCAGCATTATTTATTAAAACTTTTGGTTTAGGGTTGTCCATTCCAAAAGGAGAAAGCAGACTCATTTCTTCGATTGACGATACACTAATGTCTTCCAGACGGATTTCCTCATCAAGATAGGTTACTGGGACAAAATCCGCTTCAGTTAACTGCTCCTCAGCAAGGTTATTTAATCTTGTCCGGAGCTCAGCAACATCCTCTAGTTTCAAAGTCATTCCTGCAGCCATCGGGTGACCGCCAAAATGTGGAAGAATCTCACGGCAGGTTGATAAATTTTTGAACAGGTCAAAGCCGGCAATGCTCCGGGCAGAACCCTTTGCAACCCCTTTATCCGGGTCAAAATTTAACACAATCGTTGGCCGGTAGTATTTATCAACAAGCCTTGAGGCGACAATGCCAATAACACCGGCATTCCAGCCTTCTTTACCGATGACGAGAACCTTATTGGATTCGATTGGATAATTTGATTCCACCTCTTCAATTGCTTCAGTGGTAATCGCATTGACAATCGCTTGCCTTGACTTATTTAACGCATCCATTTCTTCCGCTAAATGTTTTGCTTCCTCCGGGTCTCCTGTGAGGATAAGCTGAACGGCGAGGTCTGCATCTTCTAAGCGGCCCACGGCATTTATCCGCGGTGCAAGCGTAAAGCCAATCGTTTCTTCACTTATTGACAGAGGATCGACCCCAGCCAATTTTAAAATCGCTTTAAGACCGATATTTTTCGTAGCCTTTAACTTTTCAAGCCCTTTTTTCACAATCAGCCGGTTTTCATCTTTTAATGAAACTAAATCGGCAATTGTTCCAATGACGGCAATTTCGAGTAAATGCTCTGGAACTGCTCCATAAAGGGCATGGGCAAGTTTAAACGCGACTCCTACTCCTGCCAGTTCCCGAAATGGATAGTCGCTATCCGGAAGTTTCGGGTGAATAATTGCAAGTGCTTCCGGTAAGACAGGCCCCGGCTCATGGTGGTCGGTAATGATTAGGTCCATTCCGATTTCTTTTGCGACTGCTGCTTCATGGAGAGCAGATATTCCAGTATCAACAGTAATAATTAACTTTATTCCACTTTCCGCCGCCTGACGGAATGCCGGTTCATTTGGTCCATATCCTTCGGTAAAACGATTTGGGATGTAGAATTGTACATTTGCTCCCAAGTCACGAAGGGCAATCATCAACACCGATGTACTGCTTACACCATCAGCGTCATAATCACCAAAAATAAGGATGGGTTCTTGCTTTTCAATTGCTTCTTGAATTCTCTCAACCGCGATATCCATCCCTTTTAATAGATACGGGTCATGAAATTCATCCTTGCCAAATAAAAAATACCGTGCAGATTCTACGGTATCTAAGCCACGGTTGACAAGCAGCGACGCAACTAGAGGTGTAATTTTCAATTCATCTGCTAGCATTTTTACTAGATTGTGATCAGAACTGCGAACAATCCATCTTGATTTTGATTTTAACATTTGCTTGTTCACCCCTCAGACTTTCTTATTATACAGGAGCATTAAACAGCTTTCAATAAAGAAAAACCGCAATATGTCTGCGGTTTTTCCAAAAATTACACTTGTGGTTGATCTGAATATTTCTTTTTAACCTTTTCTGTTTTAATAACTCCCTTTTTCTTTAGCTCTTTACATTTCATAACAAACCATAGTGAACTTGCGATAAAAAGGGAAGAGTATACCCCGACAATTAATCCTACAAATAAGGCGATGGAGAAATTGCGGATCGATGCACTTCCGAAAATCATTAAACCTGTAGTAGCAATTAATACGGTTAAAACAGTGTTGATCGAACGCGTTAATGTTTGACGGATACTAACATTTACTACGTCAGCAATCTCCTGAACGGTTTTGAGACGCTTTTTCTTATGCAGGTTTTCACGAATCCGGTCAAAGGTGACGATTGTATCGTGGTTCGAATAACCAACAATTGTTAAAATAGCAGCAATAAAAGTTAAATCGACTTCAAGTCTTGTAAGACTGAAGAAGGCAATTATAAAGAACGCATCGTGAAGCAAGGAAATAACGGCCGCAATCGCCATATACATTTCAAATCGAATGGTAACGTAGAGAATAATTCCTATCGATGCAATCAACACGGCGTAAAAGGCATTTTTCGCCAGCTCTTTCCCAACTTCTGACGAAACAGTGCTGACATTCGGCTCTGAGCCGAATTCCTTATTAAACTCTGCTTTTAAATGGGCTATTTCATCTTTCGATAAAACCCCAACCATTCGAGCAGCACCAATTTGCTTTTTATCACCAGAAATAACGACATCATCTATCTTTAAATGAAGCTTGCTAAACGCATTTTCAACCTGTGTCGTTGTCAAAGGTGTTTTTGATTGAATTTCAACGCGCGTGCCACTTGAAAAATCAATACCTAGGTTCAAACGGAAAACAGCAATAATGATTATACCAACAACGAGAAGCACACCTGAAATAATGAAGAATTTATTTTTCATTTTTATAAAATCTAGCTTATCAAATCTGGTTGGGAGATCTATTGTATCAAAATTTTCAGCAATATCATGAATTTTGGACGGATGTACACCAAACCAGCTAGGTTTATTTTTAAATAATCCACTGTGAACCCATAGACCTAATAAAAACCTTGATCCGTAAACAGCGGTGAGAAAACTCATAAAGATACTCACGAGTAACATCGTAGCAAACCCTTTAACTGAGCTTGTCCCGTAGAAAAATAATACACCTGCTGTCAACATCGTAGTCAAGTTGGCATCAAGAATGGTCCTAAACGCATGATTTTCACCAGCCTGGAATGCTGATTTAATCGATTTACCAACTTTAATCTCATCCTTGATCCGCTCGTAGGTAATGATATTCGCGTCAACAGCCATACCAATCCCAAGAATAATCGCGGCAATTCCCGGCAGTGTTAATACCCCATTCATCCAATCAAAAACCAATAGAATCAAATAAATATAAATACTTAACGCAATAACGGCAATGAATCCTGGAAAACGATAATAGAAAATCATAAACAAGAAAATGATGGCGACACCGATGATTCCTGCAAAAATCGTCTCATTTAATGCCTGTTCCCCGAACTTAGCGCCGACAGACGTGGAGTACACTTCCGTAAGCTTTACCGGTAATGAACCAGCATTTAAAAGCGATGCCAAGGTTTGCGCTTCTTTTGTAGTAAAATTGCCCACAATTGAAACCGTATTTTGATTAAACACTTGCCTTACAGTTGGAGCTGATATATATTTTGGATTTGGTTTTGCTGATTCAGCTTTAAAGGAGTCTTTTCCCTCTTCAAAATCTAGCCAAATAACAAGAACATTTGGATTCGTGTTCATAATTTCTTCAGACACTTTGCGGAATTTATTCGCATTATTTAATGTTAAAGAAACGCTTGGTGCGCCATTTTCATCAAAAGTTTGCTTTGCTCCGCCTTGCTTTAAGTCTGTGCCGTCCATCTTCAGAAGGTCATTTGCATCGCGGAAGGATAAATTTGCCTGAGTAGACAAAATCTCACGCGCTTTGTTTTGGTCAGTGATCCCGGCCAGCTGAACGCGGATTCGGTTTGTTCCTTCAATTTGAATGCTCGGTTCACTTACTCCAAGGACGTTGATCCGTCTGTCGAGCGCTTCAGCCGTACTAGCCAATACCTCTTTATCAATCTTTTGACCTTTTTTCGCCGGCTCAACCTCGTACAAAACCTCAAATCCGCCTTGGAGGTCAAGTCCAAGTTTCATATTGTTTACAATGTTTTTTGCTGTTGCTCCCATAGTGCTTCCTGCAATTAAGATTACAAGAAAGAAAGCAATAATTCTGCTGCGCTTTACCATTATGTATTGTTCCTCCTTAGTGCCTGTTCCTTAGCACGTTTACGTCCAAATAATAAAAAAAAGTCACTGATACTATTATGGAATAAGTTAGAAATGCTGTCAATTTGAAAATGGTAGGATTATTTCAATAACTCTTTCAATTCATTTTCATCATCAAATGAGAATTCAGACGTCTTATATGTCTCGATTGCTGCAAAGCTGAGATAATCACTTACCTTAACAGAGAGAATGGCTTGGATAATTTCATGCAGCATTAATTCATCCTTTACCTTCTTCCACTTTTTCTTAATTAAGAATTCCCAAAGCTCTTGTTCTGTTACCGAATCGTAACCGAGCAAGCGAAACTCTGAAAGTTTACTTGCTAGTGCCGGTTGTACCTGGGTACGAAAATAATCGTATGCGTGGTTATTATCCATTCACTCTGCCCCCTAAAGTAATACTTGCATTCAAAAACGTCTTACTACTTGTCATGCTTTGTCCACCATCAAGCATATAGTTAATTGTATATGAATTCTTCTTTTTTGAGAAGGTGGGAATCAGCATGTCGAAGTTTTTGAAGGGGACTTTTATCCTATTAATTGCCGGATTAATTACTAGGGTCCTCGGTTTTATTTATCGGATTGTCCTAGCGCGGAGCATTGGTGAAGAAGGTGTGGGCCTATACATGATGGCGTATCCCACCTTTATTCTTGTCGTAACAATCACACAGCTGGGGCTTCCCGTGGCGATTTCAAAAAATATTGCCGAGGCTGAGGCAAGAGGTGATTATGCTGAAATAAAAAAAATCCTTGTTGTTTCCCTTGCCACTACGATTAGCTTATCGATCATTCTTACACCGGTGATCATCCTGCTGGCACCTATTCTAGCAACGACACTGTTCACCGATCCAAGGACCTATTATCCTTTAATTGCGATTGCGCCGGCGATTCCGATTATTGCCGTTTCTTCTGTGTTAAGAGGCTACTTTCAAGGAAGACAAAACATGCGTCCGTCAGCCGTTTCGCAGATTTTAGAGCAGGGTGTCAGAATTACCCTAATTGCCGTGATGACAAAAGCATTTCTTCCCTATGGTGTTCAATATGCGGCAGCAGCGGCAATGGCGGCATCTGTTTTAGGTGAACTATTATCACTGGTTTACCTTATGACGACCTTCAAATTGAAAAAACGTTTTCCGCTTCGAAAGAATTTCTTCCAATTTGCTCATAAAGGGAAAAAGACATTTCAAGATTTAATGAAGATTGCTTTACCTACGATGGGAAGCAGAATGATTGGTTCTGTTGCCTGGTTTTTTGAACCGATCGTCGTTGCTCACAGCTTAGCTCTAGCAGGTGTTCTAGCGGTGAATGGGACTAAACAATATGGGTTGTTAACCGGCTATGCGATGCCGCTGTTAATGCTCCCGTCTTTTGTCACCTTTTCATTGGCAACATCTTTGGTTCCAGCCATCAGTGAGGCCAACTCCCGCAATAACCATAAGTTAATCGCCTATCGGCTCCAGCAGGCATTAAGATTGACGTTTTTAACCGGCGGTCTTGCCGTCATTGTCCTCTATGTATTGGCAGACCCACTAATGCAGTTAATGTATGGGTCAACAAAAGGGTCCTACTTTATTCGTTTAATGGCGCCGTTCTTCTTGTTTTTTTATTATCAAGGTCCATTACAAGCTGTTCTCCAGGCGTTAAATCTTGCTAGAGCGGCGATGATCAACAGTCTTATTGGGGCGGTTGTCAAAACGGCTGTGATCTTTTTCCTTGCCTCACAGGCTTCCTTCGGTATCACGGGGGCTGCACTCGGTATTATTGTCGGCTTTGTGTTAGTAACGATTCTTCACTTTGCCACTGTTTTGAAAAAAGTTACCTTTCCATTTTATATTGGCGATTATTTTAAAGGTTTTCTCGTCATGGGCGCCTCCGGCTGGTTAGGATATTGGCTATTTGAGAATATCCTCTTAAGCGAACATTTGCTGGTAAGGGTGTTAACCTCGATTACTGGCATGGGGATTTCCTATCTCGTCATGCTCCTGTTATTCGGACTGATTAAAAAAGATGAAATCCACCGAATTCCATGGATTGGGAAGTTATTTTGAACAAATTAGAAGACACGCAGTTTTGCCGGCGTGTCTCTACCTTAAATCCTGGGTATCAATGAAAAATTTGCCGTTTTCATAGCTGCAAAAGGAAATTTTCTTAATATCGCGGTAACCCTTTTTCTTAAGTTCTTGGCGGAGCCATAAATTGGTTTTATTGATCCTTTTTAAATTTTCTTCTTCAATCGTTCCATCCATAATTAGCGGGATGGTAATATCTCCATTCTTAGCAGGCGTCTTGGGCTGCTTCGGGTCGTCAACTTTTTCTAAAACAGACAGTTTGCCTGAGGTTTCTAAAATGGCAAATTCAACATCTCCAATACTTCTAATGTCCTTTTCTCTTAATTGTGACATTAAATCATCAAAGTTATAGCGGAGCTTTTTCATTGCCTCCTCGTCAATTTTTCCTCGATTGATGACGATACTTGGCTGTCCATCCACAATATCACGAAATTTTTTATTTTTCAGCGAAATGATCGCGAGCGTGATTTGAATACACATCAAGAGAACCATCGGCACCACCGTATGAAATAGCGGGTCCTTCGTATTTTCAATTGCAATAACAGCCATCTCACCAATCATGATAAAAACGACCAGGTCAAGGACGCTTAATTCGCCAATTTCCCGCTTCCCCATGATCCTGAATATGACTAGCATCAGTAAATATAAAAATATGGTTCGAAAAATAATATTCAAATAAACTTCCACTTGCTGATCGCCCCTTTTTTTCCATTCCGTACTATTGTCCGCTAGTTTACGACGAATCATTCGTTTTCTTTTGTGAAAAGCAGACAAATTTTCATTCTACTTTCCTGTTCTCGTGAATACGCTTGTACTAGGAAAGAAATTTGTATCTATGGCCTGGGCTGGATATGAAAAATAAAAACAGCCACGGAGGATGCTGAAGGGGGAGAGTTAAAATCGAATCAAAAAGCTTTGGGACATCCATTATGTACGGATTAATTTTTATCTTTGCTTTTGCTGTGATATGCAGCCTGATATTTGCATTTATACTTAGGTTTACGTCCGCCGGGGAGGGTTCGCTGCAATATATCATAACGGCGTTATCATTTATTGCGCTTTTCGGGGGCGGTTTTCTTTCCGGAGGTAAGCGTAAAGAAAAGGGCTGGCTTATCGGCGGTTTTACTGGGCTTATTTACTCGCTAGTGGTTTTTTTATTTCAATACTTGGGCTATGATCGCTTATTTGACACAGAGCAAGTAATCTATCACACTTGCTACACATTAATCGCGATGATGGGTGGAATCTTAGGGGTTAATATCGCTACGAATAATTCTAGGCGGTCTTCATAAAGAAAACTCGCCGATTGGCAAGCCGTTAGGCGAAGACAGAGGCGTAGTTGCACTTATGCCTGATTGAAAAGTTTTACTTTTCTATCGGCTAAAGAAAAGGAAGCCAAATGGCTTCCTTTTTATGTGTTATTTTGAAAGGCTTACGCTCTCTCCGCCAGCTTCCGTGACTTCACGAATTGCATTGCGGTCATAGGTAAGACGGCTTCCGTCCCCACATTTAATTACTGCTTTATTATCATCGATCGAGTCGATAATCCCATGTAATCCACCAATTGTTACGATTTTGTCACCCTTCTTCAAATCGGTTTGCATTTGCCGAACTGCTTTTTGGCGTTTTTGCTGCGGGCGGATTAATAAGAAATAAAACAACACAAACATTAAAATTAATGGACCAATTGTTCCAAGTCCTCCTGCCATAACTGTTTCCCTCCTTTCAAAAAGTATCTATTAGAAATTTTTCGCGTTCGGTTTATTAAAGCCGTAACGTTCAAAAAATTCTTCGCGGAAATCACCAAGCCGGTCTTCCATGATGGCTTGTCTGACTTTCTCCATCAATCTTAACAGAAAATAAAGATTATGGTAAGACGTTAATCGAATTCCGAATGTTTCGTCACACTTTATTAAGTGACGAATGTAAGCCCTGCTATAATTTCGGCATGTATAGCAGTCACAATTTTCATCGAGCGGTCCAAAGTCCCTCGCATATTGTGCATTCTTAACAACTAACCGGCCCGTACTTGTCATCAAGGTACCGTTTCTAGCAATCCTTGTTGGCAGAACACAGTCAAACATATCAATTCCGCGAATCGAGCCGTCAATTAATGAATCCGGTGAACCTACCCCCATTAAATAGCGGGGTTTATTGGACGGTAATAGCGGTGTCGTGTATTCGAGCATCCGATTCATGATATCTTTTGGTTCGCCCACGGATAGGCCGCCGATTGCATATCCAGGAAAATCAAGGGATGTCAGGTCTCTTGCACTTTGTTTGCGAAGCTCCTCATATTCTCCCCCTTGAACGATGCCAAATAAACCTTGGTCTTCAGGGCGCGCATGCGCATTTAAACAGCGCTCAGCCCATCTCGATGTCCGCTCGACTGACTTTTTCATATAATCGAAGGTTGCCGGATATGGCGGACACTCATCGAAGGCCATCATAATATCGGAACCAAGGGCGTTCTGGATTTCCATCGCTTTCTCCGGCGATAGAAATAATTTCTCACCGCTCATATGGTTGCGGAAATGAACCCCTTCTTCTTCAATTTTGCGGAATTCACTTAAACTGAACACCTGGAACCCGCCGGAATCTGTTAAGATTGCCCGGTCCCAGTTCATAAATTTATGAAGCCCGCCTGCTTCTTTAATGATTTCATGTCCAGGACGGAGCCATAAATGATACGTATTACTCAAAATAATCCCGGCACCCATTTCTTTTAAATCTTCAGGGGACATCGTTTTCACCGTCGCAAGTGTTCCAACCGGCATAAAGGCAGGTGTATCAAAAGACCCGTGCGGTGTATGAACACGGCCAAGCCGAGCCCCCGTTTGTTTACATGTTTTAATTAATTCATAACGAATTGCAGTCAAATTGTTGTCTCCTTCCTAATGCAAAACCTCTATTGCTGTTCACGCCACCGTTTATGGCCTTAGATGATGAACATTGCATCGCCAAAGCTAAAGAATCGGTACCGCTCTTCTACTGCTGTCGTGTAGGCGTGCAAAATATTTTCCCTGCCGGCCAAGGCGCTGACGAGCATAATCAAGGTTGATTTTGGCAAATGGAAGTTGGTGATCATTCCATCGATTGCCTTAAACTCATAGCCCGGATAAATGAAAATATTGGTCCAGCCGCTGCCTTCGACAAATTGCCCCTCATTAGCGGAAGCGATGGTCTCCAGCGTCCTTGTTGAGGTCGTCCCAACAGTGATGATTCTGCCGCCATTTTGACGAACCTCGTTTAGGAGCCGCGCTGTTCCTTCCGTTACAATATAAAATTCCGAGTGCATATCATGCTCCAACACATCATCAACACTTACAGGTCTGAACGTACCAAGGCCAACATGGAGGGTGATAAACGCAACATGAACACCCTTTTCTTTAATTTCAGCCAATAGTTCTTCGGTAAAATGAAGCCCTGCCGTCGGTGCAGCCGCGGAACCTGGTTCACGGGCAAACACGGTCTGGTATCGATCGCGGTCTTCGAGCTGCTCTTTTATGTATGGGGGCAGCGGCATTTCACCTAATTGATCAAGCACCTCGTAAAAAATCCCCTCATATTTGAATTCCAACACCCTGCCGCCATGGTCAGAAGTTCCTGTGCACACGGCAGTAAGCAAGCCGTCGCCGAAATCAATTTCGGTCCCTTCCTTCACCCGTTTGGCCGGCTTCACAAGGGTTTCCCACTGGTCGCCTTCAAGCTGTTTCAGCAGCAGGACTTCAATTTTGGCGCCGGTATCTTGTTTGACGCCAAAAAGGCGTGCAGGCAATACCTTTGTGTCATTTAAGACAAGGCAATCCCCTTCACGCAAATACTCAGTAATATCTTTAAAAACTTCATGCTGGATTTCGCCTGTTTCTTTATTCAATACCATTAACCGGCTGTCAGTCCGATTTTTTAAAGGTACTTGAGCAATTAATTCTTCTGGCAAATGAAAATCAAATAAGTCTACTTTCATATTATGACATCCTAATCTTTTTAAAATAACCAATCATTGGGCTGGCATCTCGATACCAAAATGGTTGTATACGGCTCCGGTGACCACTCGCCCCCGTGGCGTCCTTTGTAAAAAACCAATTTGTAGTAAATACGGTTCATACACATCTTCAATCGTTTCCGATTCTTCACCGATGGATGCGGCAATTGTGTCAAGACCAACAGGGCCGCCGCGGAATTTTTCAATAATGCCTTTTAACAGCTTGTGGTCAATGTGATCTAAGCCAAGGCGGTCAACCTGAAGCAGTTCTAGAGCTTCCCTTGCTAGGGCAAGGTCAATTGTACCATTTCCTTTAACCTGAGCAAAGTCCCGCACCCTGCGAAGCAGACGATTGGCAATCCTCGGGGTTCCCCTTGCTCTCCTGGCAATTTCTGCAGCTGAAGCGTCGTCTATTTCGGTACCGAACAATTCAGCCGTTCTGATGACAATACTTTTTAATTGATCTTCCTTATAATACTCGAGCCGGCTCAAAACTCCAAATCTGTCCCTTAAGGGCGCGGATAGCGAACCAGCTCTTGTTGTCGCACCGACAAGGGTAAATGGCGGCAGGTCGAGGCGGACGGACCTCGCACTCGGGCCTTTTCCAATCACGATATCAAGGCAAAAGTCCTCCATCGCCGGATAAAGCACCTCTTCAATCGTCCGCGGCAGCCGGTGAATTTCGTCAATAAATAATACGTCCCCCGGCTCTAACGCTGTTAAGATCGCAGCCAGATCACCCGGCCTTTCAATTGCCGGTCCTGAGGTTGTCCGGATATTCACTCCCATTTCGTTGGCGATAATAACCGCAAGTGTTGTCTTCCCCAATCCGGGTGGACCATAAAGAAGGACATGATCTAACGTTTCCTTACGGAGACGAGCTGCCTTGATAAATATTTCTAGATTGCCCTTCACCTGATCCTGTCCAATATATTGCTTTAAGGTTTGCGGTCTAAGACTTTGTTCAAAGTTAATCTCGTTCTCATTTACTTCACTCGAAATAATTCGTTCTTCCATGGAACATCACCTATTTTAAAAGCCTTTGCAGGGCTTTTTTAATGTATTGGTCTGTTGTCAGCTGTTCTTTTCTTAATTCAGGTGAAATCTTTTTTATTTCTTTTTCTGAATAGCCAAGAGCTTTCAAGGCGAGGATGGCCTCTTCTAGAGCCGTGTTATTTGTTTGTGTATGTAGTGGAAGTGTATCTGCATTAAACAAATTCGGGAAGTAGTCAGGAACGATATCCTGCAATTTTCCTTTTAGATCAAGAATCATCTGCCTGGCTGTCTTTTTGCCGACGCCGGGAAATTTGATGAGGAAGCTTTCGTCTTCATTCTCAATTGCCGCGACCACCTGCTGGACCTCACCGGAAGCAAGGATGGCGAGTGCCCCTTTTGGCCCGATGCCCGAAACATTTAATAATTTCGTGAAAAGCTTTTTCTCTTCCCTTGTTTCGAAGCCATATAATGCGTTTATATCCTCGCGAACGTAATGATAGGTATATACAATAACCATTGTTTCCATTTTACTGGCATAAATAAACGGATTTGGTGTTGATAGTTGATAACCAATGCCATTGTTTTCGATGACAACATATTCCGGTCCGACAAATTCAACGGTCCCTTTAATAAATTCGTACAATCATATTCTCTCCCCTAATTTCACTAAGTCCCATTCTACCATACAATTTCATCTTAGTTACAGACAAAAAAAAACAGGCTGATTTGGCTCAATCAGTCTGTTTCTATTCTTTTTCTACAGAATAAGGCTTGAATGTTTCTAAAACCTTAACATAATGATCTTTTGTTTTAATCGGGATGCCGTGAATCAATTGTTCCTGTTTATTACTTTCCAGCCTCTTAATATCTATTTGAAAAAAAGATTGAATGATTCGTGATTGATCAGGCCTGCCGTTAAAAATAGTCAACACCCCATTTTCAGAAATACCAAAAAAGCCATTTGCTTTCAGTAATGGGGAAATATCGTCAACCTGTTTCCTAAAAACATAGGTCGAGTGATCCGTATCGGTAAGCTGCCACTGGTCATACCTTGCCCAAAAATTCTCCATTGACCAGCATGTCTCATGGATTACTTCTTGACTGATTTCTCCATCGAGGTACACTCGTTCCAAAATCACTGTTATGTTTAGCGGTTCCGGCTTTTGCTGTGATTGATTGCTATCCAGCTGCGCAGCGGAGCCGGTAATCACAATAAACGGTGCCCCGCCGATAAACATGAAGAGAATAACAGCGAATACAGGTATACATAACCGAGACATTGCTATCCAAAAGAACTTCATGGCGCTCACCTCTTATTTGATAAAAATTGAACATCCTTTACAGTTCTATTTTAACCTTATTTTGCCTTTTTATCCGTAGCGGAATCAGCGAATTTTAAAAGGGCAAAGCATGGAAGCTTTGCCCTTTCGCGAAAGAGGAATTATCTTCCGCCTTTACTGCGCTGAATATCATTTTCTTTATTGGCGTCGTTGCCAATGGCGCCTTCATCGGTAATAACAGTTATCGTTTTCCCGTTCGCATAAGGTTTTACTGCATTCTTAATCGCCCTTTTGGTAGCGGCAGCTTTGCGATTATCATTTAACTTCACCGCAACCATAATCGTATTTCCGTAGGATACGGATCTTACATCACTAACATTGTTAATGCTTGCTACTTTGTCTCTAATTTTATTTGAAAAATCATCTTGGAAATTCGGGTCGGTAACTACCCCCGTATTTCTGATATTTTTATTCAAATGACCGTGATAATTCATATCACTCGTACTAAAACGATCATCCCGCTGAAAAAAATTACGATCTTTTGAAGCTAATGGCTTTGTTGGATTTATTGGATTTCCATTTTTGTCTCTCTTTTGCAGCTGCCTTCTTTTTTGTTCGTTTAATTGCTTGTCCTCATCGCCAAGTGTATGATCCATCATTTCCGTTATCGCACCGTCATTATCCCGAAACATATCATTTCCATTGTTCGGGTGGTTTTCATTTGAATAATAACCAACCGGCCGTAACGAATTGTTCGTTGATTCATTAACGCCAGCACGATTATTGTCTTTGGCGCAGCCCGCTGTGCCCATTATGATTAGGGCCGAAAGAGGAATCATCCACTGTTTCCTGTTCAAGCGAAAAACCCCCTCATAATAACATCCTGAGCATAGTTCATATGCTCATTTATAGGGTGTTATTTTCGAGGGGAATTCATTCAGCTAGAAAATACCAAAGGAAAATTTAGTTCACCTGATTTATTAAACGATCAATAAATTTTTTCCTCGAATAAAACTGACCGATTGATAAATCCATGACCTGCCTAAATTTCACCTCATCCGTAAATGTCTTTTCGCGAATCAGTCGATTCCATTCCCGAAAAATATCAGCTGGAAATACGAGGGCGTATAAAAAGGCGTCATCTTCCAAATATTGCTGCATTGGTTTACAAGTCTTAAGCTTCTCAAATGACCAATCAATATAGGGAAGAATTCGATTTGCATATTGTAAATAATCCAATGCAGGAGTACCGATGCTGATTAAATCAAAATCAAGTAAATTCAGCTTCCCGTGTTCATCCCGTAAAAAATTATGATGGGCCACATCACCATGAAGGATGACAAACGGTTTTTTTTGAAAAAAGTCCTTGTTTTTTTCCATCCCATCTAATGACCAATTGGCCCATGACACCATTTCCGAGATAAATGGTTCATTAATAAAATATTTGAGAAAGGGAAGATTATTTGAGAAAAGCGTAAACCGCTCTATCCATTTTTCAATTAAATTGCCTTTGGGAAGTAATGTTCGATATCGAGCTTCAAACGACGCCGTCGCCTTGTGGAATTGGCCAAGGAGTGCCATACCTTCTTGACGATCTTTTTGAGTATGAAACGAAAAAGCGGTTTTATGGGGAGCAATATACTCCATACAGCCAAAATAGGTTCCTTCAAAAAACAGCTGAGCTCTCACCGGGGAAGTTAAATATTGATAAGTCTTGTTAAACCCTTCTTTTCTCAGTGTAGCTGTAAAAGCTTCTTGGAGTTTTAGTCTGCGGTTCGTTTGATACCCTTTAACAATATAAGTATTTTTAACGGTCTTTAGAAAAAAAACCGACTTTCGAATCGGGACTAGCTGAATAATTTTTTCATAAAACTGCGACTGAAAATAAGAGAAGAGACGATCAAGGTAATCATCGTCTCCCTTTTGGTTCATTGACCCGTTAATCGCTTTCATCACGGTAACCTGGCATACCGTAATTTGTTCCAGCCGGGGCCATCCCATATGGATTCATATACGGTGGCTGTGCAGCATTAACAGGTCCTGTATATGGTGCACTGTAAATAGGCGGAGTTGGCGGGACAAAGTTTGCTGGCATTTCATTTGGGCGTGCTCCAGCTGGCTGCATTTTGTCCATGGAAGGTCCTGGACCGCCGCAGCCGCAGTCACCCCCTGCCCCAACTGGGAGGCTCTGAGCCTGGATGTATGGTGCCTGAGTCCTTGCTCCTTGAGAAGCTTCAAAGTTCGGTACTTGTGATTCTGAACCACTTATTTGCGGGTAACCGTATGGTGTTCCCATCCCGTACGGATTTCCGTTTCTTCCTGTTGGCATTTGACCTGTTGGCATTTGACCTGCTGGCATTTGACCTGCTGGCATTTGGCCGTAGGCTCCTGGCATTCCTCCGTATCCTGCTGGCATTTGGCCAAGGGCCTCTGGCATTCCTCCGTATCCTGCTGGCGGCATTTGGCCATATGCTCCTGGCATTCCCCCGTATCCTGCCGGCATTTGGCCATAGGTTCCTGGCATTTCTCCGTAACCCCCTGGCATCTGACCATAGGCTCCTGGCATTTCTCCGTGACCCCCTGGCATCTGACCATAGGCTCCTGACGTTCCTCCGTAACCCGCTGGCATTTGGCCATAGGCTCCTGGCATTTCTCCTGAACCCGCTGGCATCTGACCGTAGGCTCCTGGATTTCCTCCGTAACCCGCTGGCATCTGACCATAGGCTCCTGGCATTTCTCCGTAACCTGCTGGCATTTGACCGTATGCTCCCGGCATTTCTCCGTACCCTGCTGGCATTTGACCATAGGCTCCCGGGGCCATATAAGGTGGTTGAACCGCCGGGTTTTGGGCACCCATCACAGCACCCGGGTTATAAGCAGGGTTCATAATAGGCATTTGCGGCATAAACGACGATGATTCATCCTGAAAGTAATGCCCCGGCATAGCTGGCGCACCAGCTGTTATTGGCGCAGCACCCGGATACCCTTGGGCCATCCCTGGAACGTAACTCGGTGTCGGTGCATAGGCCGCACCTTGCACTTGCGGATATGGCATATATGGCTGCATTGGATATCCTCCAAATGGAGGACAGAATCCTGGTCCAGGCATTACGGGTGTAACTGGGACACAATAATCCTGTACACACTCTTGCTGAACTGGCATTGGTAAAGGCATCGGTACTTCTTTTACTTCAGGAAGGATATTTGCTGGCTTCGGCGGCAGATTTGGCGTGATATTTGTCATGTTTGACATATAATAATTATTAATATCTTTTTCTGGGATTACTTTTAGAGGCATTTTTGGAGTGTAGGGTGCTTTTGGTGCTTCTTTTAATATCGGTGCTTCTTTAATTGGTACCTCTTTTATTGGTACCTCCTTTTTTGGTATTTCCTTTATCGGTATCTCCTTTTTTGGTATCTCTTTTATCGGCATTTCCTTGATGGGTACTTCTTTAATCGGCATTTGTTTAATAGGCATTTCCTTCGGCTTCTCTTTAGCAAACGGATGCTCAGCAATGGGAACTTCTTTTTTTCCTATATGGATTGGCCCTTCTTTTTTAACGGTTCCGCCTGCAGTAGGAACCTTTATTTTCATACCGGGCATAATCATATCAGGGTTGCTGAGCTGTGAATTCATCTTTTTCAGCTCTTCAAAATTCACGCCGTACTTCTTGGCGATCTTCCAAAGAGTATCCCCTTTCTGTACGATATGGATCTTCACTCTGATTTCCCTCCTATGGCATAAGTCCATATAGTGTATGTGAATTTGGGCAAAGTGCTAACATTCTTCAGAAAAACTTATGCTACTTTTCCAAAAAATATGAATCGGCTCTAAAGAAATCGTAAATATAAAAAAAGATGCAATCTGTAAAACTGCATCTTTTTTCCTTTAATTATGAATTGGCTAACATTCGTTCAAGTGCCAATTTAGCATTCATGGCAATCTCAGGACTTACTTTAATGATATTATTTTCATCTTCAAGTGTATCCAGGCTCCACACTAAATGAGGCAAATCAATCCGGTTCATCGTTAGACATGGACACATATGCGGATTTAAAGAAATGATCTGTTTATCCGGATGGTTCTTGATTAGACGATTAACTAAGTTCATTTCCGTGCCAATCGCCCATGCTGATCCGGGCTCCGCAGTTTCAATTGCATTAATAATATAGCTTGTTGATCCCGCCATATCTGACAATTCCACTATCTCACGCCGGCATTCCGGATGAACGATGATTTTTATCTCCGGATTTTGGCTGCGGGTGTCGATTACATTTTGGACCGTGAAATTTTCATGAACCGAGCAATGCCCTTTCCAGAGAATCACTTTTATTTTCGAAACATCCTCTTCATATTCTAAGGAATTCGTTATTGGATTCCAAATCGCCATTTCATCTAAACCAACACCCAAATCGGCAGCCGTATTCCGGCCTAAATGCTGGTCGGGCAAGAATAGGATGCGTTCCTTCTCTTCAAATGCCCATTTTACCATTGTTTCTGCGTTGGAAGAGGTTACGGTTGCCCCGCCATTTACACCTACAAATGCTTTAATCGCCGCAGTAGAATTGACATAGGTTAACGGAAGAATCGTATCCCCAAAAATCTCCTGAAGCTTCTCCCAGGCTTTTTCTGTTTGCTTAATATCAGCCATATCCGCCATTGAGCAGCCCGCACGCATATCAGGTAAAAATACCTTTTGATTCTCGGCAGTTAAAATGTCTGCTGTTTCCGCCATAAAATGGACACCGCAGAAAACAATAAATTCAGCATCCGTATTTTCGGCCGATAATTGCGCCAGTTTTAATGAATCCCCTGTTGCGTCAGCAAACTGAATCACTTCATCCTTTTGATAATGATGTCCGGGAATAAATAACCGTGAACCAAGTTGCTTTTTCACTTCCATGACTCTAGCTTCCAGCTCTTCCTGTGACATCTGCTTGTATTTATCAGGAATCATGATTGTTTTTTGCAAATTGGCTAAAATGTTCATCTTATTCCTCTCCTTTTTTCAAAAGAACTTTTACGCTTATATCTAGCGCTTTTGCTGAATGGGTTATAAACCCCAAGGAAATATAATCAACACCTGATTTCCCATAGTCGGCTAGATTCCTTAATTGAATTCCGCCAGAGGCTTCGGTGATGATTCCCGGCGGCACTAATTTAATGAATTCCTTGATTTCATCCGGAGTGCGGTTATCAAACATGATTACATCTGCCTCAACATTTACGGCCTCAATTACCTGTTCCTCCGTCTCGACCTCGACTTCAATTTTCACCATATGACCGGCATTTTTCCTGATGCTTACAACAGCGTTTGAAATAGAGCCTGCAAAGGAAATATGGTTATCCTTAATCATCACGCCATCATAGAGCCCAAAACGGTGATTAAAGCCGCCGCCGCAGCGGACAGCATATTTTTCCAGCATCCGCAGTCCCGGCGTCGTTTTTCGCGTATCACAAATTCTCGTATGATCACTATTTAGGGTGTTCACTGCCTTTTGGGTGAGGGTGGCAATCCCGCTCATCCTTTGAACGAGATTAAGGATCACTCTTTCCCCTTTTAATAGGTCAGCTATGTTTCCAGAGACATGCGCAAGCTGTTGACCAATATTAATCGGGTCTCCATCTTTCACAAAAACCTCTGTTGTGATTTCGTTATTCAACAGCTGAAAACCGGTTTTTATCACGGATTCGCCGCAAAAGACGCCAGCTTCTTTTGCAAGAAAGACAATTTTCCCATTCGTATCGTCCGTAAAGATCAAATCGGTCGTCATATCTTGTTCGCCGATATCTTCGATAAAAAATTTCTCAAGTAGCGAGCGGAGTTTTAATGTGTTCATGATTCTTCCCCATTCCCTGATCATATTTATGAATGATTGATTTCCTTAACCAATTATCATCGTCTTCCAGCGGGTGATCACTTCTAAAGTGTCCCCCACGACTTTCTGTCCGCTCTAGCGCAGCATCCGTAACCAGCTTCGCGGTAATCAGCATAAATATTTTTGCTATTTCTGGAGCGGAATAAGCATCTAACTTGATTTCATCGGCCATGAATTGATCTAACCAAGCTTTCTGCTTTTTTAGATTCACTTCATTTCGAACAATTCCAACCCGCTCCATCATCAAATCCTTAATTTGCTGGATTTCAGGTAAAATAACCTTCACTTTTTTTGCAGAAAGAGAACGATCCGTTCGAACCGGCTCCGGAACATTAGGCTCTTTTCGCGCATTATTAAGCCATTTCGCTAATTCGCCGCCTTGATAAAGTCCCTCTAATAAGGAATTACTGGCTAAGCGATTGGCTCCGTGCAATCCAGTGCAGGAGGCCTCTCCGATTGCAAATAGCCCATCGATTGTCGTTCTTCCGATTAAATCGGTTTTAATGCCTCCCATTAAAAAATGACTTCCTGGTGCGACGGGAATTCTACCGGCTGTTAACCGAATTCCATTGGTCTCACAGAGTGAGGTAATCGACGGAAATCTTTTAGTAAAGCCGTTAATTTTGCTAATATCTAAAAAAATATTATCTCCGTTTCTAAGAAACTCATAGATTCTTTGTGAAACAAGATGTCTCGGAGCTAAGTCTTTTAATGGATGAACTCCTTCCATAATCGGAATTCCGTCATCGGTAACAAGAATCGCCGCTTCTCCCCTGACGGCTTCTGAAATTAATCCTTTTGTTTCACCATCAATATATAAAAGGGTGGGGTGGAATTGAATAAATTCCATATCGACGATTTCAGCACCAGCAAGATAGGCCATTGCAATCCCATCGCCACTTACTGTTTCGGCATTTGACGTATAGCTGTACAATTGTCCGCAGCCGCCAGTAGCGATGATCACATGCGTTGCGTAATATTGTTGGATTGTTCCATTTAGTGTTTTCGCTTTCACACCATGGACACGATTTTTCTCGGGATTTAGCATTAATTCATAGGCGAAGACATTCTCCTCGATGGTGACATTTGCCGTAATACTCTCAAGCAGATACTCGATTACGTTTTTTCCGGTTGCATCTCCGCCGCCATGGACGATTCTATGTTCACTGTGCGCACCTTCCATCCCTAGAAGGAGTTCGCCCTGTTGATTTTTGTCAAAAAAATCTCCTTGCCGAGACATGTCCCTAATGAGGCCGGGCGCGGCATTGATGACTTGCTGTACCACCTCTTGATTATTGTGAAATCTTCCTGCATCGAGCGTATCGACAATATGTTTCGCCGGATGGTCATTCGCGCCCAATGCAGCAGCAATCCCACCTTGGGCAAGATACGAATTCGCCGTTCTTTTTTGCCTCTTTGTGAGTATTCTCACATTCATATCCTTATTTAATTGAACAGCTAGCTGTAGTGCCGCTATTCCACTTCCAATTATTAACACATCATCATTAGTCATATTTCGAGCCTCCTGGATTAACAGGTGTCTTGACATATATCTTTACATAGAATTAAACTGTTGACAAGGATTTTTTTATTAATGCGGTGTTAAGGGACTCCACTAAGCACGATTGGATGCCAGAAAACCGGTCTTAGTGCCCGGGCAGAGGCAAAATGCTGGCTCTCGGGCACAGAGAACCGCCCTTAGTGCCCTGGCAGAGGCAGATAGCTGGCTCTCGGGTACAGAGAACCCTTCTTAGTGCCCGGGCAGAGGCAAAATGCTGGCTCTCGGGCACAGAGAACCGCCCTTAGTGCCCTGGCAATGGCAAATAGCCGGCTTTCGGGCACAGAGAACCGGGCTCAGTGCCCGGGATGTGGCAAAATGCTGGCTCTCGGGCACAGAGAACCGTTCTTAGTAAACCCGACCGGAAATCTTTCCCCTTATATTTCCAACAAAACCGGCTCCAATAAGGCCTTTAAATATTGAAAAATAAACAAAAAATGCTTTTAAAAATTACAATACTGGAGAATCGTGATGAACTATTTTGATTATGCTGCTACAACTCCATTAGATAAGGAAGCGGCTGAAGTTTACGTGAAAGTGGCGACTGAATACTTTGGAAATTCGAGCAGCCTTCACGATATTGGCGGGCAGGCTCACGTCTTACTGGAAAACTGCCGCGAAGAATTGGCTGCCCTTTTAGGGATAGATAAGGACGGACTGTTTTTTACAAGCGGTGGCTCAGAAAGTAATTTTCTGGCGATCGAAGCACTTTTGTCTTCGCCTAAAAAACAGGGGAACCATATTATTACCGGCATGGCAGAACACTCCTCCATCCATGGTGTCCTTAATCGATTAACGAATTATGATATTACGTTTCTTCCGCTTAATTCATTAGGGCTCATTGACGAAGAGGAATTATTAGCTGCTATCACGCCAGAAACGGTAATAATTTCGATTCAACATGTCAATTCTGAAATTGGGACCATCCAGCCAATTAAATCAATCGCGCAAATTTGTAAAGCACAAAACATTCATTTTCATAGTGATTTTGTCCAATCTTTTGGAAAAATCGAGCTAAGCGGCATCGCCCCCTTAGTCAGCAGCTTTTCTTTTTCCGGTCATAAAATATATGGGCCAAAGGGGATTGGCGGCGTTTATATCCATCCGGCCATATCCTGGAGCCCATTTTTCCCAGGGGGGTCACATGAAAAAGGCTTTCGGCCCGGTACGATGAACGTCCCTGCGATTGCGTCAATGACTGCGGCGGCACAAAAAATCAATCGTGACCTGGCTGACGCTTATCATAAATATCAATTAATGCGTAAAACGTTTATTGAGGCTCTTAATCCAATAAAAGATTGGGTGAAAATCTATCAGGCTAACGATGACGCTCAGCTTCCAAGTATCATTGGTCTAGGCATCTCAGGAATCGAGGGGCAATGGATGATGTTGGAAGCAAATCGTTTAGGTTTCGCGATTTCAACCGGAAGCGCTTGTCAGATTGGCATGCAAACCCCGGCAAAGGTCACACAAGCGTTAGGCTTAAATAAACAAGAAGCAAAGGAATTTATCCGTATCTCATTTGGAAATTCCACTACAATGGAAGATGTTATTCGTCTAGGGGAAACGATTATTGAAATCGCAAAGCAATATAAAAACGCGGATTTGTGCTAGAATAGAAAAACAGATGAAATCAGGAGGTTGAATATGGCTGAACAAAAAAAAATATTAGGAGAGGAAAGGAGATCGTTCATTTTACAACTGCTTAAGGACAGTTCTGAACCTCTTACAGGCGGCGAGCTAGCAACTAGGACGAATGTAAGCAGACAAGTTATCGTCGGTGATATTACCCTGCTTAAAGCGAAAAATGAGCCGATTATCGCAACGAGTCAAGGATATATGTACTTAAAGCAAAACAGTGGCACTCCAACTTTCGAAAGGACGATTGCCTCCCGCCATACACCTGAGGATACAGCGAAAGAACTTAATTTGCTTGTTGACCATGGTGTATTGGTGAAGGATGTAAAAATTGAACACTCGGTATATGGCGATTTGACAGCATCGATTATGGTTTCAAATCGACAAGAAGTGAAACAATTTTTGGAAAATATTCAAAACACAAAAGCCTCGTTATTATCGGAGTTAACAGGCGGCATCCACCTCCATACCATTTCAGCATCCAGCACGAAAGTTTTGGATAAAGCGGAAGCAGCATTAAAGGATGAGGGATTTTTGATTGAATAGTGCAGAGGATGTCGTCAAAGGGCCAGAGCCTTTGACGATATCCTCTTTTTTCCTTGTATCACACCATTACCGATGGATAGCTCCCCAGCACTTTCACACCGCATCCCAAGGCCTCCAGCTCGGCAATTGCTCCAGGAATCAAAACCTCATCAAGCTTCATTTCCAAGTCAATAATGAAAAAGTAATTGCCAATTCCCGTTTTCATTGGCCTTGATTCAATTTTTGATAGGTTTATTTTTCGCCAAGCAAACGCAGATAGCACTTGATGAAGCGCCCCGGCCATGTCCGATGGCAGTGTAACCATGAGCGTCGTTTTGTAATGCGATGAACCACTAATCGACGCAAAATCCAAGTCCATTTCGGACAGAACGAAAAAGCTGGTATGGTTGTAATCAAAATCGTGAATACCCTTTTGAACGATAGCAAGCCCATACTCCTGCGCCGCCAATTCATTGGCAATCGCTGCTAATTTCGTTTCAGGCTGCTCCATCACCATCTTTGCCGCCGCAGCTGTCGATGATACACTCTCGACTTGGACCCCTTTTAATTGAGTATGCAAAAACTTATGGCACTGGGCAATCGCGTGAGAATGGCTGTAAACCGCGCTTACGTTCCGCCAATCATCTTGATTCGCCGGGTGAACCATTAGATGCTGCTTGATTGGCAGCGTAATTGCGCCAACGATTGGAATTTGCACGACGTGAGTTAAATAATCTAGGGTAATATTTACTGAACCTTCCAGGGCATTTTCAACCGGAACAACGGCAAGATTTACTTTTTTATCTACTAAGGCATCCATACTTTCCGGAATCGTCTGATATGGCTCAAGTTCAAATCCTGGAAAAACCTTTTTCACTGCTAATTCCGTAAACGTAGCCTTTGGCCCCAAAAAACCAACTTTCATTCCTTCCCAACTCCTTATACTCGCCAAACATTTTCGCTTTTGCACAGCGAAGCCCCTTTTCCAACTGAGCGAGCGCTTGTTCAGCATAAAAACTATTTTTCGAAATTTTGCGTCTAATCATTGTAAAAAGAAAGCCGAGAACAGCCTTCATAATGAACAAACCGTTCATTATGCACCCGTTCCCAGCACTTCTACCTTCTCGACAAATTCAAGCTTTTTTAGGTTCGCGAGTAATTGGTCAATTTCCACCGTCATATTTGACGTGTTTAAAGACAATGTCACATTTGCTCTGCCTTGCAATGGAATCGTTTGGTGGATGGTTAACACATTTCCCCCAGACGAAGCAACGACACTTAACAATTTAGACAGTGTCCCCGAGCGATCTTCCAAATGAAAGAAAAGCGAAACCAACTTTTCCTTCGTAATCGATGAAAACGGAAAAACAGTGTCCTTGTATTTATAATAAGCACTTCTGCTTAAATCAACCATTTGTGTAGCGACGGCAATGGATTCTGCCTTGCCTCTTTCCAGCATATCCTTCACTTCAATCGTCTTCTTCATTGCTTCCGGCAAAACATCCTCACGAACCAAGTAATATTTCTTATCTGCATTATCCACTTTCATCACACTACCTCTTCAGGAACACTACTCAATAAACTCAAATTCGAATTCTAATAGTTTTACGATATCCCCGTCTGTTGCTCCTTTTTGTCTTAGCGCATCATCGACCCCAAGCCCGCGAAGCTGACGAGAGAAACGGCGGACGGATTCTTCCCTTGAAAAGTCGGTCATCTTAAATAGCTTTTCGACCTTTTCACCTGAGACCACAAACGAGCCATTCGGTTCTCTTGTTATCGTAAATGCCTCTGGGTCTGCTTCATGCTTATAGAGAACGCGATGAACCCCTGTTTCCTCTACTTCATGTTCAAGCGGGAACTCCGATGTCGTCTCAAGCTTATCAGCAACCGCATATAACAGCTCACGAAGCCCTTTTCTCGTAACAGCGGAAATTGGAAAAATCGGAAAATCCTCTTCAAGCTGTTCTTTAAACTTTTGCAGATTTTCTTCTGCTTCAGGCATATCCATTTTATTTGCTACGATTATTTGCGGCCGCTCTGTTAAGCGCAGATTATATTCATTTAATTCCTTATTTATTGTCAGGTAATCCTCGAATGGATCCCTGCCTTCCATCGCTGCCATATCAATAACGTGGACAATAACTCGTGTCCGTTCAATATGCCGTAGGAATTGATGTCCTAGACCAACACCTTCACTGGCCCCTTCAATCAATCCAGGAAGATCGGCCATGACAAAGCTCCGCCCATCCTCTGTTTCTACCATGCCAAGATTAGGAACAATCGTGGTAAAATGATACTCAGCAATTTTCGGCTTCGCAGAAGAAACAACCGACAACAGTGTCGATTTCCCCACACTCGGGAATCCCACAAGACCAACATCTGCCAAGAGCTTTAATTCTAGCATTACATCACGCTCTTGTCCTGGTTCACCATTTTCAGCAATCTCAGGTGCCGGATTTGCCGGTGTCGCAAACCGAGTATTTCCGCGCCCGCCGCGTCCGCCTTTCGCAATGACAGCCTGCTGTCCATTCTCTACTAAATCAGCAATGACTTCATTCGTTTCCGCATCCGTTACAACCGTTCCGGGCGGTACTTTAACGATCATATCTTTAGCACCGCGGCCATGCTGCCCCTTGGACATGCCATGCTCACCACGATCAGCCTTGAAATGGCGCTGATAACGGAAATCCATCAGCGTCCTTAAACCTTCAGCTACTTCAAAGATAACATTGGCACCCTTACCGCCGTCACCACCGGCTGGACCGCCCTTTGGTACATATTTTTCACGGCGAAACGCAACCATCCCATTACCGCCGTCTCCGCCTTTTACATAAATCTTCGTTTGATCGACAAACATCTTATTCCTCCCATTTGCACTGATTGCCACTATTTTAAAACAGGCAGAAACACTTCTAGTGCAAGTTCACTTTCGCTGAAATCATTGACCGCCAGATCCAAGGATTGTTCTTGGTCGGCAAGAAATTGATCCAGCAGTTCCTTATGTTTTATTATCCCGCTAAAATCAAAAAAGAAACGAATACCGTTTAATTGCGGTTCAATTGTGATAGATAAATGATTTTCTTGGAAAGCCTCAATTGCCTGATTCAAGCATGTAAAAAATGAATTTGTCCAATCTGTCAGGACTGCATCATCAACTTTTATCGTTTCCGAGTCGAGAAGCACTTCATACTCAAGCTTAAAGAAAGGATTCTCCCAATTCGATTTAAGCAGCAGCGAAGCAAACAAAGGTATATGTAAATTCGATAGCTTTGTCTCATGCTGGGCTTCAATTACAATTTCATCAATGACTGCTTTTGCCCGGTCAACCCGATTTAAATCGAGGTTGCCCTTTATTAACTGGAGTCTGTTTAACCAATCATGTCGTGAGTGCCGCAGCACTTCAACGATATCCCATTCTTTCCCCATACGTACACTCCCACATTAAGTGATGCTGTTAGTATATCAAAAAAACAAACATGAGTAAGCATTTTTATCCAAATGACGTGTTTTAGAGGAAAAAAAGAAGCTATAACGAAGTAGTTCCCTAGAAGAAATGAATGGAAGGTATTATTCGTTAGCAAAAAGAAAACTCTAACCAATCAGGTTAGAGTTTCCGATGCAGTTCTTAAGCTTCTTGAGCTACTGGATAAACGCTCACTTGTTTACGGTCACGACCTAAACGTTCGAATTTTACAACGCCGTCGATTTTTGCAAAAAGAGTGTCATCTCCGCCGCGGCCTACATTTTCACCTGGATAAATCTTTGTACCGCGTTGACGGTAAAGGATTGAACCACCAGTTACAAATTGTCCGTCTGCACGCTTAGCACCAAGGCGCTTTGAGATAGAGTCACGTCCGTTCTTTGTAGAACCTACTCCCTTTTTAGATGCAAACAACTGAAGATCTAATTTTAATAACATTTATTCCACCTCCTACTTTTTGAAGGTTATTTTTATGTGCTTACCGTATTGTTCTTCAATCGATCGTAATGAAACAGCCATTGCTTCAAGGATAAGCTGAATTTTCTCGTTAGTGTCTTCGGGAAGTTCTTCCGGAACAACACAGCGAAGGAATCCATCTGCCCGATGTTCAAGGTCGGGAGTGATACCAGTCAGTTCGTGCACTGCGTTGATGGCACCAACGGAGACGGCAGATACGCCTGCACAAACGATATCTTTTCCCCGGTCTTCGAACAACGCATGACCGCTTATTTCAAAGGATTGAATCAATCCGGATTTAGTACGGGTAATCGTAATTCCAATCATCTATACTCCAACACCTTACGCGTTGATTTTTTCGATGACTACTTTTGTGTAAGGTTGACGATGACCTTGCTTCTTACGGTTGTTTTTCTTCGCTTTGTACTTGAAAACAACGATTTTCTTCGCACGGCCTTGTTTTTCAACTTTAGCTGTAACAGTAGCGCCTGCAACAACAGGGCTTCCAACTTTTACAGTTTCACCGCCAACGAAAAGAACCTTGTCAAAAGTAACTGTTTCACCAGCCTCAACATCTAATTTTTCGATGTAGATAGCTTGGCCTTCTTCGACTTTCAGTTGTTTACCGCCAGTTTCGATAATTGCGTACATGAACTGCACCTCCTTATAAACTCAGACTCGCCATCCCCAGGCGTCTTGCGAAAATCGCAAAAGCTTACTACCTGTTCTGTGCGGTTGTAGCACGGGTGCGCTACAAACATAACATTAGAATACTAACATAGTTCAAGGAAGAGTGTCAATAGCCTTTAGGGAGATATCACGTTCCTCGCCGAATTGTTTCAGAATATAGTATGGTTTTGCTGCTGCTTGGATGGAAAAATAAAGTTTGAGATTCAGCATGCCTGTTAACGTTTCTTTATGGGCTTCATTCGGTCCGAGCAGCGCCGCTTTTACCTCATCGGTTGTTTCGACGAGAATTGCCTCGAATTCACCATAGCGATGCTCGAACAGCTCCCGCTCAAGCCGAAACGCGATTGTTTCTGCACTAAGAACGCGGCCGGTCCCGTCGCAGACAGGGCATTTCGTTTGAAGCGCCTCTGACAGTGCAACCTTTGTCCTTTTTCGTGTTAGTTGCAGGATTCCCAGCGGCGTAAAACCAATGATTTTCGTTCTTTTTTCATCTTTTGCTAATTCGGCCGTGATGGTGTCGAGAATCGCCTGTTTGTCCTGCTCCCGTTTCATGTCTATAAAATCAATCAGGACAATGCCGCCGATATCGCGAAGTCTGAGCTGCCTGATGATTTCTTGGGCTGCGAGCTGATTTGTTTTCAGGACCGTATCCTGATAATCGGTTTTCCCGGAAAATTTCCCTGTATTCACATCGATAATGGTGAGAGCTTCCGTTTCATCAAAAATAAGATAGGCACCGTGATCGAGCCAGACAATCCTTTTTAGCGCTTTGTCAATTTCATGCTCCACTTTATTTGCTGAAAAAATATTCTCTTTTCCATTGTAGTACGTGTGTTTCACCTTGGGGTTAACCTGCTCAAGTATTTTTTTTAGCCCTAGATCATCGACAATGACTTCGCCAGACTTCATTTTCGATGTTTGGGTTGAAATCATCTCGATAAAGGTATCTTTTTGAAAAATTAATCCCGGCTTTTTGGGGATTTTCTCTAAGAGTTCCTCGTATTGCCCTCTTAATGTTTGCAGCTCATCGTGAATTTCTTCTTCCGTACTTGAAATGCTTGATGTCCGAAAAATGATCCCTTCTTCTTCCATTTTGAGACGGCCGCCAAGGCGGCGAAGGGTAGTCTGTTTAGACTCATTAGCGATTTTTTTTGAAACGGCAACATAACGTCCCTTGGGCATATATATGAGATTGTTTCCTTGAATTTCGATAATACCCGTTACTTTCGGTCCCTTTGTGCCGGTTGCATCCTTATCCACCTGCACGAGCATCTTTTCGCCCTGATGAACACAGCTAGTAACGTTCTTTTGTTTTTCGGAAGAGAGCACATAGGATGGCAGGTTATCACGATGCAAATAGGCATTCTTGTCTTCGCCAATATCAATGAATACAGCATTCATCCCCGGCAACACCTTTGTCACCGTACCAAAATAAATATTACCGACCAGCGAGCGATGTTCTGGTCGTTCAAAAACGATTTGTTCAACGCGATTGTTTCTGAGATAAGCAAACCGCTTTTCGCGTGCCATGTAATTGACTATTAATGTTTCCAAACTTAGCGTCCTCTCTTGCTTTTTGTTATTTGTTTTTTAGAATTACCTATTTAATGGGTAAAACTGAGTGGATTTTGATATGGGATTTTCTTAAGGGGCGTTGTTAAGGACAAAACTAGCACGATTTTGGTTTGAAATGTCTTTAAGAGGTCTTATTAAGGACAAAACCGACTGGATCTTGATTCGAAATGTCTTTAAGAGGTCTTATCAAGGACAAAAAAGAGTGGATTTTCATTCGAAATGTCCTTAAGAGACCCTATTTAGGACAAAACCAGCACGATTTGTCCTTCAGCACCTTCACGAAAGACAATTACCTCTTATTTTTCACCCGAAATGTCCTTCGGAACCTTCACGAAGGACATTTACCTCTTATTTTTCACTCGAAATGTCCTTCGGAACCTTCACGAAGGACATTTACCTCTTATTTTTCACTCGAAATGTCCTTCGGAACCTTCACGAAGGACATTTACCTCTTAC
>NZ_JBHVSI010000008.1:141522-211464 GCF_042885335.1 Neobacillus sp. NPDC058068
CGAAATGTCCTTCGGAACCTTCACGAAGGACATTTACCTCTTATTTTTCACTCGAAATGTCCTTCGGAACCTTCACGAAGGACATTTACCTCTTACTTTTCACCCGAAATGTCCTTCGGCACCCTCACGAAGGACATTTACCTCTTACTTTTCACCCAAAATGTCCTTCGGCACCCTCGCGAAGGACAAATACCTCTTACTTTTCACTAGAAATGTCCTTCGGCAACCTCACGAAGGACAATTTCCTTTTACTTTTCACTCGATTTGTCCTTCGGCACCCCAACCAAGGACTATTTCACGTCAAAAGGTATCCTAAACCGCAGCAAAAGCGCTCAATCACCGGGCGCTTCCGCTTTTTTAACTATTATACCCCTTTTCAGTATAAAAAAAGAAGGTCGCTGATTTTATCGGTTAGGCGTTTTTCGGTGAAGTAGGCGTGCAGGAGCTCGTTTTCATCTAATTGACCTTTTTCCTTGCCGCCAGCTTCGACTATTATTGGATGTTTGCAGCCACGCTGGAATTTTTCCAAAACATGGATAAGTAAATCCTGTTCATCGGCCTGAATCGGTTTCAGTGCCCGGAGGCTGGATTTCTTCCCGTAATAGCGCTCCAATAAAAATCTCATAAAGATAAAACGGCGCTGCTTCCATTCGTGGTAGAGCGAGAAATACAAGAAGGCAATCACAACCCATACATTAAGATGGGACGGTGCGGCCAATAAAATAACAATTGAAAAGAAGCAGAGACTGAAAAACGAAATAATCAGTGTCAGCCGGTGTGCATGCGGAAAGGAATTTTTCAATGAGAGCAGTAAGAAAACAAGCTTGCCGCCATCAAGCGGCCACACCGGAAAAAGATTAAATACAAAAATCATCACGTTATAACTGATAAATAATTGAAATAAATCTTCTGGAATCAAGTGAAGAGAAAGTAAACCGTACGCTAACCCCACCATCCAGACATGCTGGAGAGGTCCGGCAATCACGACAATCGTTTCCTCCTTTAAGGGCCGATTGCCGTGCTCATCCATTTCTGCAACGCCGCCAAAGGGCAGAAGCGTAATTTTTTTGATTCTCCATGAAAAAAAAGAAGCCGCAGCAGCATGCCCCATTTCATGAATAAAAATGATCCCCAGTAATAAACAAACTTCAAGGAAATGCGCGGTCATAATCGATAGGGCAATAACAATCCACAACAATGGATGGATAGAAATCAACCGAAGTAACTCGATAGCTTTATTCAAAGCGAATCACCTGAATTGGATCGATGAAATCATCTTCTTTTTTGATCGCAAAATAATACTTGCCTTTCGACTTATCATCACCGGCAGACGCGGAAACCGTGCCGACTACTGTTCTCTTCTCGATATATTCGAATAATTTGACCTTAATTTCATCTAAATTTCCGTACCAAGTTTCCGTCGAATCGGAATGCTGAACAATGACGGTTTTCCCCAAGTCCTCCTTAACCCCGGCAAACGTAACATGCCCCCCATTAATCGCCTGTACTGCAGCCCCTTTACTCGTCTCAATCATGATGCCTTGACCGTTTTTCTCAAAGTTTTCAAGAATTTTTCCCATTGCCGGAACGGAAAAATTCGGTGTTTCCGCTGTTGCTTTTTTTCCCGTTTTATCCTTTTCTGAAAACGGAAGCAACGCCAATGGTTTGCCAAACTTGCCTTCGTACCATTCTGAAACGGCGGTAAACTTAAAATCCTTGTTCATTGTGCTCGTGATGAAGTCCCTTGCCGGATTAAAGGACGCGGAATGATTACGAAACAATATAGCCACCATTAAAAACAGAAGTACCGAAGCCAATATTTTGAAAAAGAAGACCTCTTTTTTAAATAATGGATGCCCGTCATCTCCGCCAGAGTTTCCGGAAGGAGCAATATAATTATAGCCGTATTTTTCATCATCACCTGGCCAAGCAATTTGCCGTTCCGGCGTTTTTGCTGCCGAACCCGGACCTTGATCTTTTTTCCGCTTTGCGATTCGTCGCCGTATTTCCTCCGGTGTAGACCGCGTCATCCCCATCAACCCTTTTCCCACTTTTTGTACAAGTCTATGAAAGTGTAGAACAGAGTATGACTTTAAATTAAAACACCTGTCCACAATCTCGTGAACAGGATGTTTATTAGCGAACGCCAAAGAACTTCTTAATTTTTGTAAAAACACCTTTGTTTGCTTCCTCAAGTGGCTGAAGCGGGATGGATTCACCAAGAATCCTTCGTGCAATATTTCGATAAGCGATTGACGCTTTGCTGTTTGGATTTAGGGCAATCGGTTCGCCATGGTTGGAGGCTTTAATGACCTCTTCATCATCAGCGACAATCCCCACCAGTTCAATTGATAAATGCTGGGTAATTTCATCAATTTCAAGCATGTCGCCGCTTTTCATCATATGATTGCGAATCCGGTTGACAACCAATTTAGGCGCTTCCATATTCCGTTGTTTTTCAAGCAGGCCGATGATTCGGTCTGCATCACGAACAGCGGAAACCTCAGGCGTTGTCACGACAATCGCGCGGTCGGCGCCTGCCACCGCATTCTGAAAGCCTTGCTCGATCCCTGCAGGGCAATCAATAATGATATAATCATAGTCTTGCTTTAATTCCATGATTAGTTCCTTCATTTGCTCCGGCTTAACAGCTGATTTATCAACGGTTTGTGCGGCTGGAAGCAAGTATAATAAAGCATCAAAACGTTTGTCCTTAACCAGTGCTTGATGGATTTTGCATCTTTTTTCAATTACGTCAACTAGATCATAAATAATTCTATTTTCAAGTCCCATTACAACATCTAAATTTCGAAGACCGATGTCTGTATCTACTAAGCAGACTTTTTTCCCTTGAAGGGCCAGAGACGTACCAATATTAGCGGAAGTGGTTGTTTTCCCAACGCCGCCCTTCCCGGATGTAATTACGATTGCTTCTCCCACCTTATTGTCCCCCTTCTAATCTTGTCAAATTAGGCCTTAATCGAATTAATACTTGCAATCTATCAATGACGATTTGACGGTTCTCATCTATGTAAGCACATTCCATCTCTTGTTTTTCATTGCTTTGAACGGAAATTGGCTCTCTATCTAGGTAATCACTAATCCGCAGCTGCGACGGTTTCATACTGGAAGCAGCAATTACAGCCTGATCATTCCCAAAGCAGCCGGCATGCGCCATCCCCTTTAAAACGCCCATAATAAAAATGTTTCCCCCGGCAATCACCGTTCCACCCGGGTTGACATCACCTATTAACAGGATATCACCTGGAACTTCAAGCACCTGGCCCGAACGAACAATTCTCGTTACCGTGATAACCTCGGTATCAGCCTTTAATGCTTTCGCTTCCTCCTTTGTGATGACATTCGATACAATTTCATCGACAACTAAATTTTTCTTTTGTCGGATTAGGTTTTTCAGCTCTTCCTGTAGATTCTCGGTTAAATAGCGATTGCCGATTTCCACCTTAACAGAGAGTAAATGGTGCTCCTCCTGCGTCCTCAAGTTGGCTGAAAGCTTTTGATCTAGTTCCCTTTTTAGTTCTTCATAAGAACAGCTGTCATCTAGATGAAGGACAAGACCTTCCTTCGTTCCTTTTATTGTAACATTTTGCCGTTTTTTCATGGAGAAAATTCACCTCATAATTAAGCAAGCAAGTTCAAAACATGCAATCCTACTAGAAATTGCATGCCCTCAAGCTCCCTTCCGAATCGGAAGTACAGACTCTTCTTTTTAAAAAATTCGACACGATGCGTCCATTCTCCTTTTTTTTAAAAAAAATCTCATTCTACTCTAAGTGCCTCGGCATGTTTTTCAAATAGCCTTTTTAATGGGTAGCCCGCAATAACAATAAAGACTGCATTTAAGATAAGGGTTGGGTATAAACGCAAATTAACAAAGCTCATAAAGTCAAGGTTTGTTACGTGAATTACATGATTCATCTCATAAACGCCCACTTCTAATAAGGCAATGCCAAAAAGCGAAGCGAGAAAGGCAATGATCATATTTGACTGCAAGATCTGCATAATTTTCGAAACGATATAGGAAATAAATGGATAAAAAAATAAGTAAATGCCAATAATTTCGACATAAACAATGTCAAATAATAGGCCGAAAATAGCCGCATAAATAATCCCCTGCTTCTTTCCGACAAAAATTGTAAGAAACAAAATCGCCGCAAATAGAAAGTGTGGCACTAATATGCGATTATGCCCAAAAACATCTTCAGGTAAATATTGCACAAAAAGGCTTTCTACTAAAAACAAAAATAGAAATAAAAGAGGAAGAAGGAACTTTTTCACGATCCCTCCTCCTTCCCATCAGTTAAATCTGTTACATCCGCTTCTCGCATGATTTTTTTCGTGACCATTACATTTTTTATATCATAAAAATCTGCACCAGGTTCGACAAGTGCTGTCAGATTCAACCCATACTGGTCCGGTTTCACCTCGACTACTTTTCCTACTAGCAGCCCTTCAGGAAAGATACCGCCTAACCCAGATGTTATCACCGTTTGTCCCTTTTCAATTTCCGCACCGGCTGGAATCGCCTTCACCATTAGTAATTTTTTCTCTTTATCATAGCCCTCAACAAGACCATACACTTTGGTTTTGCCTTGAACAATGGCGGAAATCCGATTCTTCGGGTCCGTTGCGCTTAGAAGCTGCACGGTTGAGCTGAATTTATTCACATTTTTTATTTTTCCAATTAGACCGTTTGCTGTAACAACCGCCATATTTTTCTTAATACCGTTTAAACTGCCTTTGTCGATAATAATCATTTCATGCCAACGATCAGGATTCCTGCCAATTACAGTAGCTGGCAGTGGTTCAAAATCTCTCAGGGTCTTTTCTTCACCGAGAACAGCTCGCAAGTCTTCATTGTCTTTTTTCAGCGCTTGAACCTGTGCTTCAAGGCTGACAAGATTGTCAAGCCGCGATTTTAATTCCTTATTCTCATTATATGTATTTTGTAAGTCCTGGAGATTTTCAAAAAAGCCTGCAATATAGTTAGTAGGCTTTGAAACCAGGGATTGAGCCCAGCCGGTCGTATCTTTAACAAATTGCTCCGGCCAGGATAGTTTGCTTCTCTCCCTTAAAGAAAACCCAATCAATGCCACGAGAACAATAATGCTGACAAGCAAAATAATCAGACGTTTATTCAAAAAGAACTGTGGCATGATTATACACCTCTATTTTTATTTGTGCTTCCGCTTTTCTTAACGCGAATCCTTCGCTTTGTTTTTAAATAAATGGATATGGTCGAGTGCTTTGCCGGTTCCGATTGCCACGCAATCCAGGGGATTTTCGGCAATTAGTACAGGCATTCTTGTTTCTTCGCTAATCACCTTGTCCAAATTGCGTAGTAACGCACCTCCGCCCGTTAACACGATGCCGCGGTCCATAATATCAGCAGCAAGTTCCGGCGGTGTCTTTTCCAAGGTATTCTTAACGGCTTCTACAATCGCAAAGACAGTGTCATTTAAAGCAGCCGCAATCTCTTTTGCAGTAATTTCAATCGTTTTTGGCAGACCGGTCAATAAATCACGGCCGCGAATTTCCATATTTTCGATGCCATCAGGTGTACCGGCAGACCCAACCTCTACTTTAATTGTTTCTGCTGTCCGCTCACCAATCATCAAATTATAATTTTTGCGAATATATGAAATGATGGAATCATCCATTTCATCGCCGGCCACACGGATGGATTGGCTAGTTACGATTCCCCCTAAGGAAATAATCGCTACTTCAGTCGTCCCCCCGCCAACATCAACGACCATACTGCCGGTTGGCTCCCAGACAGGCAGATTGGCGCCGATAGCTGCCGCAAATGGCTCTTCAATCGTATAGGCATCCTTTGCCCCCGCTTGCCTTGTTGCATCAATTACAGCCCGTTCCTCAACTGCAGTTATCCCTGAAGGCACGCACACCATGACATAGGGCTTACCAGAGAATGGGTTATTACTTTTTTGAGCCACGCGGATATGGTGCTTCATCATCGAAGCCGTCGTTTCAAAGTCCGCAATCACGCCATCTTTCATTGGCCGCATAGCGACAACATTTCCCGGCGTCCGTCCAATCATGTTTTTCGCATCGTTCCCAACGGCGACAATACTCTTAGTATCAGTCTGTATCGCCACAACCGATGGTTCCCGTAAAACAATTCCTTTTCCTTTTACATAAACGAGGGTATTTGCTGTCCCCAAGTCAATCCCAAGATCTCTAGATCTAATTCCAAACATAGTGTTGTATCTCCCTTTCTTTCTGATACGAAATGCAAAAACTCCATTAGTCAGGTAATTTACCTTTTATATCATGTCTGTTTTCCTATTATTTATATAACAATTTCAAAAACAATCCTAAAAAATCATAACCAATATTATAGCGTAACGTCAAATAAAATCATAGTGTCATAAATACCCTTTTTCCTTCAAGCTGACAAACTTATTTTCACCGATAATCAGATGGTCGAGTAAATCGATGCCAATTATTTTCCCGCATTCAACCAGGCGCTTGGTAACCTCAATATCCTCCCTGCTTGGTGCCGGGTCGCCGCTAGGATGATTATGGACCGCGATAACGGAGGCCGCCGAGCGTTTTAACGCTTCGCGGAATACTTCCCTTGGGTGAACAATTGAGGCGTTCAGGCTCCCTATGAAAACCGTTTGTTTATGAATGACCTGGTTCTTCGTATTTAAATAGAGGCAAACAAAATGCTCCTGCGACAAAAAACGCATATCGTTCATGAGATACTTTGCTCCATCTTCTGGAGAGCGGATGACATAGCGGTCATGATAAGAAAGATTGCTAATCCTGCGGCCAATTTCAACAGCAGCAAGGATTTGAATCGCCTTTGCCGATCCAATTCCTTTAATCTCAGTCATTTCTTCTAACGTAGCCGCCTTTAACATCCTTAACCCTTCAAAATGGGTTAGCAGACGGTTCGATAATTGCAGGACCGATTCATCTTTTGTTCCTGTGCGCAGCAGGATGGCAATCAGTTCATGATTCGATAAGCTTTGCGGACCATTCTGGATAAATCGTTCTCTCGGTCTTTCGTCTTGAGGGAAATCACGGATCATTAATGTATTTGTGGACACTCTTTTTCCTCCCTTATTAGCTGGGAGTTAATGAACTTTGAAAAATTGTTAATACGGCAACTGGTACCCCGCTTGTCTCAATTCCCTTATAGTCCTTGAAACAGGCAGACCGACAACCGCAAAATAGTCTCCATTTATTTTTTTGACAAGCATACTGCCAAGCTGTTGAATCCCATATGCCCCAGCTTTATCAAACGGTTCGCCGCTTTTCACATATGCACGTATCTCTTCGTCCGTCAACTCCCAAAACCAAACTTCAGTTTTTTCGTAAAACGCAGTCGAACTAGTTGGAGACACAATTGAAACACCTGTGAACACATCGTGCTGACATCCTGAAAGAGTTGTTAACATCCTAATGGCTTCGGCCTCATCGCTTGGCTTCCCTAAGATTTGGTTATTCGCAACGACAATCGTGTCTGAACCAATCACAAATGCATCACTGTTGTCTTTAAAAACCGCCTGTGCTTTCCGATTGGCTAACTCCATCACTACTTCCTCTGGGGAGAGAGCGGGATCAAAACTTTCATCAACTTCACTGCTAATCATCGCGAATGTTAAGTGGAGATTTTCTAGAAGTTCTTTGCGCCGTGGAGATGAAGAGGCTAAAATGAGGTTCTGCATTCAATCACCTTACCTTATTCGTTATCATTTGGGAGATACAAGTTAATCCTATCAGAAATTGTAGAATCAAACAATTTTTATATGATTAAAGTTTGATGAAATTTGTAAATTTATGCGGAATGTCTCAGGGAGTCTAAAAAGCCTGCCTCGATTTCAGGCAGGCCTTATTTCCCAGAAAATATCGAGTTATGTCGTTTACACGGAAAAGTAGAAAGACAGGAAGTTTAATAAGTGCTGCTGGGCTTCTGTTAGGCTTTTAGTGTCTTTTGATTTTTGGAACGCCTTTAGCTTTGCCTCCGCATTTGCTAATTCCGCCTGAAGCGACTTAACCTTTTCGCTTTTAATCGTGCTACCCTTTAATTCCTCTTCTAAGGTTGCTAGTGCTTTGCTGGATTCTTCAGAGATTTCCTTGCTGGCTAAAGCATTTGCTGCAGCAGCAGACAAGGTCTGATAGATGCCAGGTACTGCTTCGAGAAAGCTCTTTTCCTTTGGCGTAATCTCTGAAAACTTCTTTTCCTCTAATAATAACGGCTTGGCAAATGCACCATCAACCCCATTTTCTTTATTTTGGCCAGCCAGCGTTTTGGCTTGTTCAATCGAATCCGCAACACCAAGAAATATAAAATGTTTTCCAGTTATTTCAATTACCTGTGACGGAATACCTTTTGAAACCAGCTGCTCGGAAACTTCCTTGGCGCCAGCTTTTGAAGTATAATAGCCGCCTTGGATGACAAAGGTAGTTAATTGATTAATTGTCAATGAGGTTGTCTTACCGGCTGCCGCTTTGTTGTCGCTGCCGTTTGCTTCAACTGCCTTCGGTGGTTCAGTCGCTGCCTTTTCGCTCGGATCCATGATCACCAGCTTTAACATAATCCCACCAATCGTTAGTCCAATGAGGATAGCAAAAATGGCCGAAATCACAATCGACCCAACTGGCTGCCGATCGTTCTTTTTAAAATTTGATGAAAAGGATGTCAGTTTTTTGGAACCGCTTTTTATCGTCTTTGGATGACTGGCAACGTTAAATTCCTCAATATCATTTTCCGAAGATTCCGGAATGATCCAGTCAAAGCTTTCATCGACAGGTTCCTGGGCAGCGGCTGTCTCTAAAAAACCATCCGATTCTCCAAGATCCCGATTAATTTTTATGACTCTTGTTTCTGGTTCGTTTTGTTCTTCCGGTTCCAGTCGCTCCGTATTTATTTTTATTACTTTGGTAAATGGTTCACTGCTGACTTCCGGTTCCTTCTTTTGAGGTTCTTCCCGAAAAGTTTTGTCTTGTCCACTTAATTTAATATTAATTGTATGGCCTTTTTTAGGCTTGTCCACAAATCGTACCCCTTTCCCCATCGAAGCGTAATTGGTTTCATCCTAACATAATGGCAAAAAAAAATAACAAGACTTTTGTCGTCTTGTTATCGAATGCTTTCGTCAAATTATTTGTTCCTTCGCCATGTTGTTAACTAGGGCTGCGTCTGTGCCGCGGAAGGAAACTGCGATAATGGATTCGCTTTACCGGCTGGTGCAGGTGCATCGATTTTCGGCAGCTCCGCCTTCAGGTCAGCTAATTCAGGCAGATAGTACGCAGAAATCGTAAGGTTGTAGCTTATCGGCGGGTCCTCTTGATCAAGGCTGGTAATTTCTTGCCCGCCTGAATAAGTAATCGCCTCAACCACAACAATCCGTTTTAACGATTCCAGGGTTGCGATGAATTTCTCCAAATCCTCATAGGTCGGAGATTCCACACTCAATTGAACGGTTAGCTTCTTCAGCCCTGTAGGAGCCGTTAGTACAGATTGCTGATTCCCGCTGCTTTCATTTGCTGCATTAGGGTCAGCAGAAGTGTTTTGGGCGCCATCAGAGGCTTGCGGATTAGCCTGATCCAATGTAGCGACTTCAGCATCCTTACTAAAGCTCATTGATTTAATTTCACTATTAGAAACGTTTTCTGCCTTTTCTAAATCTAAAATTAACTGTTCCTGAAGCGGTTCGACAGGAACCTTTTTCTGCAATTCTCTTGTATCTTCAGCAGAAGCAGTTGTATTGTCTGCCTTCTTTTGACTAATAATGTCTAACAGCTTTTGTTCCGACGTTAATTCTTGCTGTTTGATCGCCAGGTCTGATTTCAACGGCGTTAGGAAGAAGAACTGAGCATAGACGATGAGTAACACTAACAAAAGAACACCGGCTCCAACAATAAGTTGGTCACGTTTGGAGAAATGAGGCTTCATGATCCCTTCACTCCTTCCCCATCCTTCTTGCCCTGTTGTAAAATTTTCTTAATTTCTTCCTTGTTAAACTTAATTTCAAATTGCCCTGTATAGCGAGGCAGATAGTTACTTGTGCTGCTTTTTGAGGCAGTTGTAGAGCTATTGCTTACTGTGTTTTGATTCGTTGTCGTATTTGTTGTGTTATTCTGATTCAATGCTTGATCTGTTGATGAATTGTTTTGATTATCAACAGTTGTTGTTGAATCGGTTGTCGTTGGATTAGTAGCACTAGTTGTTGTACTTGTTGTATTCGCTTGGCTATTTGAAGCTGCTGTGTTACTTGCAGCATTAGTATCAGTTTCAGTATTCGTTTCTGTGGCTGCTAATGAATTTAGGCTTGCTTCCTCAATCCATTTCGAGTGATTAAGGCTATCTAGGAAGTATGCTGACTCTCTGGCACTGTCAAATTGAACGGTGAGGGTTACAGCTCCTGATTCTGTGTAGCCAAAGGATTGGATAAAGCCGCGCTCCGGCAGTAACGAGGTTAGATGCTTCATAACCGGCACTGTTTGGATAGGATAATCCTTTGCCCATTCAATCGCACTCTTTAATTGGGTTACAGAGCTTGAAGAAGCCACCGTTTCGCTATTTTGCTGTTCTTTCTCGGCAATCTTTTTGGTCGTCGAAATTTGCCTGTCTAAAGAAGTCAACTCATCTTTAACAGATTGAGTCTGCCAAAAATAGAAACCGCCAATTACTAGAAATACGGCAAGCAAACTAGATAATGTAATGATAAGAGCAAATTTTTTCGGTTCTTTTTGCGGAAGCAGGTTAATTTCTACTAACATCATTGCACCTCTTTTAAAGCGAGACCTAAAGATAGCAATAAATTAGCCGGTACGCTTCCTGTTTTTCCTTTTAAATCTGGGTGAAGAGAAAGCAATTCAACAGGGACTTCAAATCTCTCAATCATTTCATCAGCAACGGCATGGAGCATTGGATGGTCCCCTGTTAATAAAAACTTGGTAATATCATGTTGCTCATTGCTCAATGAATATCGATAAAAATCCAGTAATTTCGTTAATTCTTTAAAAATATCTTCAAACTGGATGACCAATTCATCCGTATTACCTGTATATTTACAGACCATCATCCCCGTGCTGTCCTGCCTAATTTCCCATTGTTCAAGCTCAAACGGTAAAGCAAACGGACGCATGACAACAGGGACAACCCCTTCAAAAATACACAAATTGACGCTGGTCAAATCAAATTGAATCGTAAACAGATTTTCATTTGCATCCCCTTGACCAAGCTGGTGGTATAAACGATAGAGTGCCAGCGGAGAAATATCCGCAGCCACGGGATTCAGCTTCAGACTCGAAAATAAATCCGCATATTCCATGACATTTTGCTCCGGAGCAGCAAACAGAAGCAGGTCCCTTGTTTTTCCGTTATTCGTCAGTGGAAAAAAGTCGAAAATCGGTTCTTCAAACGGTAAATGAATGCTGGAGCCAAGCTCCAAATAAAGATAGCCCTTCATTTCGTCATCCTGGATTTCTGCCGGAACAGAAACCTTTCGGATAATGACTAATTGATCGGGCACCACAAAACGAATCGAGCGCCGCTGAATTTTCCACTCGTCAATACACTCATCCAAAATATTCGCTAAGGAATCGATGTCAGCAATTTTGCCATCACAAATAATACCCGGCGGCAAAAACCGTTCGCCCCATTTTTGGGCATGTGGCGGGTTCGCCTGCTTCAATTCAACGCAGCGAATCGAGTGGTCATTTAGCACTAGATTGATTATTCGGTTTTTAGAGTTGAATAGGGAAAAAGCCATAGAAAAAACCCCTTAGTTATAATCCGTGATTAAGAAAACGTACGTATAGATCGATGATTTCCGGTCCCCAATAATACGCGGACAAGGTTCCCGCTGCAATAAACGGTCCAAATGGAATCGGCTGCCGCTTTTTAACGATTCTAAAAAGCTGTGCCAGTCCGCCAATAACGGCACCGAATAAGGTTGATAGAAAGAACGATAATAACACTAGCTTAAATCCTAACACAAAGCCGAGTAATCCATAAAGTTTAACATCCCCGCCGCCCATGCCGCCTTTACTGACAATGGCAATGAGTAAGAGGAGGGTGAACCCTGTTGCTGCCCCTACTAGGCTGTCCCACCAGGGGTTAAGCGGCCAAACAATACGCTCCAATAAAAAAATCCCTGCAAACCAAATCAGAATTTTATCAGGGATGAGCATATAGTGAATATCCGAAACAACGATAATCATAAACATCGAAACTAGCGTTAAAGCTACTACTAACTCCCCTGACCAGCCAACCAAGATTGGCGATACGGCAAACAAAATTCCTGTTAGCAATTCCATAATTGGATAGATAGGAGAAATCCGCGACTTGCAGCCGCGGCATTTCCCCCTTTGAAACATATATGAGACCACTGGGATGAGTTCTAATGTTGTTAATTGATGCCCGCATGTTGGACAAGATGAACGCGGGACGATAATTGAATTCTTAAGTGGAACTCTTAGACCGACGACATTAAAGAATGAACCAAGAGTAATCCCATAAAGGAAAAGCAAAAGTAGTAATATTATTGTCATCATTGGATTAAGGGCTTACTACACTTCTCTTCAATTCGGATTCAGCCTTTGGAGCTGTTAATGAACCAATATACTTAGAACTACCTTTTAAGAAAACAGCATAAGATAGTTTATTTGAAGAGTTCAAATTAACTTGTACATATGAGTCAGTTGCTTTTGTAGGTTGTGTTGTACCGGTAGAAGCAGTAATCGTGTTGTCTTGGCCAGTATACGTTGTTCCATCAGGATCCTTCATCGTTTCAAGATATCCTTTTTCTTCCAAGTACTTCAAGTTAACATAAGTGGGAGTACCAGCAGCAGTAGGTCTTAGAGAATCATCTCCTGATATTGCAAGTTTAGTTGAATTAATCATTTGTTGAGCATTTGCTACAACAGCATCTTTCTTGCTGTTATCAATAAGCCCCATAATACTTGGTATTGCAATTGCAGAAATAATCCCCAAAATAACAATAACTGCAAGTAATTCAATTAATGTTAACCCGCGTTGATCTTTAAGCTTCTTTTTTAACATTTGAAACATACTTTCATCTCCCCTTATGGTTCTATGAACCTAGTAATATAGTCTCTTGTAGTATACATTAATTTACAATGAAATGAAAAGAGAATTATTTGGTTTTTTGTCACTTTTCATCAACTATTTTGTTTTATTGACGGTTTACTAGTTATGTTGTTGAAATTGGTTGAACATGTCGAACATAGGTACCATAATTGCTGTTACAATTGTGCCAACAAGTCCCGCCAATACAACAATCATTAATGGTTCAATTAATGATTTAAGTCTATCGGTCCCGGTTTCAACCTCCTTCTCGTAGAATTCAGCAATTTTAGCCAACATCGCATCCAATGCACCTGTTTCTTCACCAATCGCAATCATTTGGGTAACAAGCGGTGGGAAGGCCCAGTGTTTTTGCATCGGTTCCGTCATTGAACGACCTTTTTCGAGTGAAACACGAGACTCTCGTATTACTTTGGCTAAGACTTCATTTTCAACAACCTTTTCTACAATAGCCATTGCTTGAAGAATTGGTACAGAGCTTGAAAATAAAGAGCTAAGAGTGCGCATCATTCGAGCCAATGCTGCTTTTTGGAGCAAGTTTCCGAAAATAGGCATTCTTAATAACATGTAGTCTAAATAGTATTTAGTTTGATTGTTACTTTTTAGATAAGTTATGAAAACTACAATAGCAATAATAAAAATAGCCACAAGCCACCAAAATGATTGCATAAAACCGCTCGCTGCAAGGACAAACCTTGTAATTGCTGGCAATTGACCACCCAAATCAGCAAACATTGTGACAAATGTTGGGACAACGGCAACCAGCAAAAAAATAACAACTGCAATTGCAATAATTCCTACAACAGAGGGATATGCTAGAGCAGAAACTATTTTCTGCTTAGTATAATGCTGTTTTTCAAAATGCTCTGCAAGGCGATCAAGAGTTTCATCCAAATTACCACTGACTTCTCCCGCTTTGACCATATTAATAAACATCGGTGTAAATATTTTTTTGTGCTTAGCAACGGCATCAGAAAGTGGGTTACCTTCCCGTAGTTCCTGTTCAATGTCGAGCAGTGCCTTCTTCAGGGCCTTACTCTCTGTTTGAAAGGCAAGAATCGCTGTTGCTTCGACAACCGTTACCCCAGCTTTAATTAGTGTAGAAAATTGTCTGAGATAAATAACAAAATGCTGCAGCCTCACGGGATTCCCTAATGTTATATCCTTGGTCATTAGGGTCTCAGGAACTTCTGTAATATCTATTACCCGAATTCCCTCTTCTTTAAGCTTGACCATCGCTTCTCGCTTTGAAGCTGCATGTACGGTGCCCTGCCGTTTTCCTTTTCGGTCACGTCCAGCATATTTAAATCTAGCCATTCATCAACATCTTTTCTTGTAAATATTGGACAGCCGATTCCTTTTGAATCACATTTCTGTCTATTAGGTCTCTAATACTCATTTCAAGCGTATGCATCCCCTGGGCGCGGGACGTTTGCATCGTGCTTTGAATTTGATGAATCTTTTCATTTCTAATCAAATTGGCGATTGCAGCATTGTTAACCAAAATTTCGGTGGCTGCTTTACGACCCTTTCTATCAGCAGTTGGAAATAAACGTTGCGAAATGACCCCGACTAACACAGAGGCTAATTGAATACGTATTTGCGGCTGCTGACCTGATGGAAACACATCGATAATCCGATTGATGGTTGTTGGGGCACTTGAAGTGTGAAGCGTCCCCAATACAAGGTGTCCTGTTTCGGCAGCTGTAATCGCAATCGACATCGTTTCTAGGTCGCGCATCTCACCCACCAGAATGACATCTGGGTCCTGACGAAGTGCCGCCTTTAACCCGCTTGCATAGTTATTTGTATCAAAGCCAACTTCCCGTTGATCAATTATCGAGTTACTATGACGATGAAGATACTCAATTGGATCCTCAAGGGTAATAATATGTTTCCTCATGGTTCGGTTCATATAATCAATCATCGAAGCAAGTGTGGTTGATTTTCCGCTACCTGTAGGACCTGTTACGAGAATTAGTCCCTGAGGTTTCTCCACTAACTTAGGAATAATTTCCGGCAGGTCTAATTCCTCAATTGACGGAACCTTTGAAGCGACAACCCTAAGGGCTATCGACGCACTTTTTCGTTGGTGATAGGCGTTGACACGAAATCGGGAACTTCCCGGAACTCCATACGAGAAATCCAGTTCTCCTTTTTCCTTAAATAAATCCCACATTGACTCCGGAATAATCGCTTTTGCCATCCCCTCGGTATCGTCTGGTAATAAATTATCAGTTCCGTACCTCCGTAGATCACCATTGATACGCAGAACAGGGGGAACACCGACAGTTAAGTGAACATCGGAGGCTTTATATTCAATCGCCGCTCGCAGTATTGCTTCAATTTTTTCTTTCATACGTATTTACTCCTACTCCAGAGTTGCTACCCTTAATACCTCTTCTGTGGTTGTTAAACCCTGTTTTATTTTTAATAATCCATCATCAATTAAAAAGATGGTTTTATTTTTCGTGGCCATTTCCTTCAACTTTTGAAAGGATTCACCGTTCATCATTGCTCTACTTATCTCATCATTTATGACCAATACCTCATGAAGGGCAATTCTACCTTTATAACCCGTCATGTTACAAGATGAACAGCCTTTTCCACGCGATATCTTTTCAACCTTCATCCCGCGTCTTGCAAAAATTTCAAATTCACGTTTTGACGGTTCTTGAACTTCTAAGCAATCGCGGCACACCTTGCGGACAAGCCGCTGTGACACAATACCGCTTAAGGAGGCTGCTAGGAGAAACGGTTCTATCCCCATATCAATCAGCCTAGTAACAGTCCCAATTGAATCATTTGTGTGAAGTGTGCTTAATACTAAATGTCCGGTTAATGATGCACGAATTGCTACTTCGGCCGTTTCTTTATCTCGGATTTCCCCGACCATGATAATGTTCGGGTCCTGACGAAGTATCGACCTTAATCCAGCCGCAAAGGTCATACCAACATTCGTGTTCACCTGTATTTGGTTAATCCCTTCCAATTGGTATTCAACTGGATCTTCAATTGTAATAATATTAACTGCTTCACTGTTAAGCTTATTAAGGGCCGCATAAAGGGTCGAAGATTTTCCTGACCCTGTTGGACCTGTAATAAGAACAATGCCTGTTGGTTTATCAACCATTTCTTTAAATCGCTTCATATTAAGAGCGTTAAAGCCAAGTTTACTAATATCATTTAAAGTGGATCCCATATCAAGGAGACGCATAACTATTTTCTCCCCAAAAACAGTTGGAAGCGTGGAGACTCGGAGATCCACCGGATGAAATTCTAGATTTAGTTTAATCCGACCATCCTGCGGAATCCTGTGTTCGGTTATATCGAGATTAGACATGATTTTTATTCTTGCTGTTAACACGCCTTGCATATGACTAGGCAGAACACGCTCAACACGAAGAACACCGTCAATTCGGTAACGGACGACAATCTTCGTCTCCTGCGGATCAATATGAATATCGCTTGCCTTTTGAATAACAGCGTTAGACAATATCTGATTCACGAGGCGGATTATCGGTGAGTCCATGTCTGTTACATCATCGGTTCGTCCCTTGTCATTTTGCTGTAATTCATCAAGCAATTCAGCAAAACCATCATCAACATCATAATATTTATTAATCGAACGCAGAATATCATCTTTTGTGGCAATTGCCGGTTCAATTTGGAATCCCGTTGATAAGCGCAAATCATCGATGACAATGAAATCCATCGGATCTGCCATAGCGACGAACAGCTTATTCCCTTCTTTTTTTAACGGAATAATTAAATTTCTTCTCGCTGTTTCTTTGGAAATAAGCGAAAAAAGATTCGTTTCAAACGGGTAATTAAACAGGCTAATATGCGGGATTCCAAGCTGATATTCCAGCACTTCAATTAACTGTTGTTCGGTAATGTATCCCCGGTCCAATAGAGCTTCACCAAGTTTTTGATTCGAAATCTTTTTTTCAAGTGTTGCTTGAAGCTGTTCAACTGTTATAAGACCTTCTTCTATTAACAAATCACCAAGTCGTTTTCGTGCTTGTCTCATGTTTTATCCCTGCTTTTATTTTGGTTGTTCATTCGGTTTTCCCCAAAGATCACTGTCAACTGAATCTTGTTGGCTATTATCAGAATTCGTTGGCGTTTGATTCCCGTTGGTATTAGCAGGCTCCGTTGTCTGCCCGTTGTTATCCGGACCAGACTGGTTGTCAGTCGTCCCTGAAGGTTCTGTTTGACTCTGTTGACTTCCTGCTAGTCCACGAACTTCCACTTGAAAGGACGGCGGATAATAATCCTCGGAAATGTATTCACTTTTAATAAACGAGTTTCCCTGATATACATCTCTATAAACCTTAATGATTATTCCTTCTGACCCTTTATTTTGTACCTTTGTTTTTCCTGGAAGAAGCAGTGGGCTGTATTGAACAATCGTTTTAGGCTTTAATTTCAGCTCATCTTTTGTCGTAATTTTATAATTGTAAACAAATTTTTCACCCTTTAAGGTAACCGTTAGGTTACTATTGTCCAATTGCAGTTCTAGATTATACTTTGCCTTATTCGGATTAGCTATAACTAAATCCGCATTTCTACTTTGATCCACTTTTGCTTCTAGGCCTACAGCTGCATAACCAGGGAGCGAACTGCTAATGTTTCTTTCTTCAATTGACAAGCCAGTAGGTAAAACAGCTTGATAAATTCCAGTTGCTACTATATTTAGGGCTTCACTGTCGGCAATTTTATGTTTCTTAGCAAATCCTAACAGAGAAAATGTTGACACTTCAGGAATTTCAATTGAAGAATTATTTTCAATTAGAGTTTGCAAACCATCAGGAAATTGCTTCAAATCAATGACTGCTGTATTTAAGACAACATCCTTTTTAATATTTTCAACTAATAAGTAATCTTCAAAAAGGTTATAGGTATGAGAACCTGATTCAAAAAGTGAGGCAGTTTCATTTAAACTGCTTGTAAGATTTTCAAGGTTGATATCACTGCTTTTTATCTGCGGAAATAGAATTTCTACTTGTTCTTCTACCCTCGAATTGTCAATTGTAATGAAAGCAGGATTTTTTTGACCATCTTTTATTGAATCCACCGTTTGTTTAGCATCTAAATGAAATTGGTTTAAATCAAAGGAAGCTTTATTTTCCCCATATTGTAATTCAATCGATGTACCCTTGGTCCAGTCTACATACTTTTCCTCTAAGAGACTAGAAGCTTCAGTTTCTGTTTTTCCGGAAACATCTAATGAACCAATCGTTGTTCCTTTAGAGAATTTTCCATCAGCATTGGTTATTTTTTCAAATGCTTTTGCACCATAAAGGGAGAAACTAAAAATAAATGCCGTACTGAATAATAAAACAACAAACAATTTGATCAGTTGCTGACTTTTGCCCAAATTCTCTGCCTCCCTTCAAATTATTTTTGCAAAGTTACCGTTTTTTCCGTTTCAATTTCTTTGTCAACTGCTGCATCTTTTGCAGCAATAAGGAAATCAAATGGAGAATCTTCTAACAGTTCAATTTCACCAGGAACATTTTCAACATGTAGCTTCTCCACATCATCTAGAGATGGTAATTCATCGATTTCTTCTAACCAGTTACTTTTCTTCTGATCATCCATTTTGGAAACTTCTTCATCAAGTAAACTCTCGATGTCGGATAAGTAACCAATTTCATGATCAGATTCCATTACCTTTTGTTCAGTAACCTCATTTTCAGAATTCCGCTCTAGTAAAAATGAAATATCCTCGTTATTGTCACTCAATTGTTCTATAGCTGGTTTTACAAAAGGTTGAATAGAATCAACCATAGGAGCTTCTATCAAATTTAATTCTGTTAATTCGATAGAATCGTTATCTTCCATCATATCTATCTTAGAATTCGTGACATGGAAATCCAGTTCCCCAGGTAATTTTCCTTCAAATGTCGGAATAACTTTATATAACTGAGCGCCAATGCGCTTATCCATAAAATAGGCAGCAAAAAAGATTAGCAAAACCAGCATTATTGCGGTTTCCCATAATGGGAAAGATGCAATGGCGGCAATTCCTCCTAAAGCTAAGATAAAACTAGTTAAAATGACAAAAAACTTACCTTTAATAGTGAATCCTAGCGGTAGAAAAGATATAATCAACATAAGTACTAACATAGAACAAAAGGCCCATATAATTGATTGCATCCATTCACTCCCTTTCTCATTGTCCTTTTATACTATTAAACTACATTTTCTTTATTCTTTTGTTCATTTTTTCAAAAATTAGACAAAATTCGCTTACTAAATATTGTATAATACTATTAAGTATTTTAAAAGGACTGGAAATCATTTATGGGTCATAATTACTAATTTTTTTATTATAAAAATATTACTCCCTGAAGGGAATGGGTTATTTGGAAATTGTTCGAAATGAAAAAGGTGTAACGTTAATAGAGATTCTAATTTCTATCGTTATTTTATCGATTATTTTTCTATCAATTATGCGTTTTTTTCCCCAAATGGGACTTATGAACCAACAAAATGAAAATAAATCTCAAGCCATAAATACCGCCAAAGGATTGCTTATTGATTGGCAGGAATCCAATAAAGTAAAAACCTTTATTGCTAATGATAAACAAACAATAGGTTTTATTACTAATGTGAATAATAAGGATTACTATACTAATTTCAATCCGAACCCAAGTGGAACAGATTATATATTTACAACTATAAAAAATAGTTATGAAGTAACCATAAAAATCAAAAAATCACCAATTGAAAAATCAAATGTCTATAGCGTTCATCTAATAGTCATGCAACTAAAGAATAAAAATGGAAATGTAGTAGCCGAAACCTATGGATATGTAAAAAGATAGGAGTTGATGAGTTTGAAAAGTGATGAACGCGGTCTTACACTTATTGAAATATTAATTACTTTAGCCATTCTCTCCTTTGTTGGTGTAATTATTTGGAATGTATTTTTTCAAGGATATAAATTTTCGCAAAAATCAATTTCCAAAAACTTCATGATTCAAGAAACAAATCTTTTAATTACAAATTTGACAAGTATTCATCAAAAATATAACCAATATGAAATACGGAGTACTAATTCTAGCACTGGTTCACCATGTATAGTTACTGTCACACCTAATAAAGAACCCAAACAGGATTTTAGTAATTCTCAAATTTGTTTTAACTATGTATTAAAAATTGATAATGTTGATAAGGGTTCAGGTCCAATTATCATTGAGCCAAATAAAAAAGATGTTACTTTGATAGTCACAGCCACTGACATAAAAAATCCAATAAATAAGATTACTATTGAAACATTATTATATCGGGTGAAGGGCGTTGATTATCAATGAAAATATTAAAGAATGAACGTGGATATGCTCTAGTAACAGTTTTACTACTCATTACTATTTTCACAGTTGTTTTCCTTGCATTCATGGGACAATCATTTGGTAGTGTTAAACAAAATCAAGTGGTTGAGAAAAAATCAAAATCTGTTGCCGCTGCAGAAATGGGAGTATCATTATATCAAGTAGCCGTGCAAAATTTCTTTGAAACAAAACTAGAAGATTTTAAAAAAATAGTTCCGCCTACACAAAGTGACTTTAAAGTACGTGCTGCTACCCAACTTGCAACAGATATTCAAACCGCATTTCGAGCTAAATATCCAATAAATAATAAATATTATCCAATTTCAGGGGATTCAAATATTGCAATTACAAATAAAAAATTTACTGCTACTTCAAATTCAAATAAAATACTTATAAGTTTTAGCGTAATGGGAACCGAAAAAATGAAGGACACTATTCTTGATGGGGAAATGACCATCGACCTAAGCCCTTCAATTTATAAAGCTATAGAAAAACCAAACCCACCCGACTGTACATCCTATTCATCCTCCTGTAAAGAAATTTTAGTAGGATCTGGATCAATAAATACGGGAAACAATATGGTTGACCAAAAAATTTTTTCAACAGGAAATCTAACTTTAAATGGTCCTGTTAATAACATGGATGGTATGAAAATCCATGGTGAGACAATCTATATTGATGGTAACGCTCAACATGTAAAAAATTCTACAATTGAATCTGAAGGTGATATGACAGTAAATGGTCATTTAACACCTCCATCAGGCAAGGATCCCATTAACCTAGATTTATTCGTTGGGGGAAACTTAACAGTCCTTGGAAAGTTTGAATTAACGAGTAATGATTCAAGGAAGGTGTATGTTAAGAATGGTGTAAAAGTGGCTGATAAAATGGAGATAGGATCTAATTATACAGTTTGTATCAAAGGGAATTTGGAAGTTCCTAAGGGTGTGGATATTTTTGGAAAGTTATATCTAATGGGTAATATAATTGGAAGTTATAATGGCCCATATACTAAAATAACCGAAGGGGAACTTCCTGCTGATATTCAAACAAAGTGTGGTCCAACATTTACTAATCCCACAATTGAAACATTAATTAATAATATTGTGTACAAATAAAAAATCATCATCTTTGACCATTTTAGATTGTCAAAGATGATGATTTTATTTTGGAATAAGTGAATTTTTTATGGGTTTTCACACCACTCATAATTCATTAACAAGACGAATACTCCGCCACCCGATTCCTCCCCGCCCGCTTCGCCCCAACATAAAGTGCTCGGTCTGCATGACGAATCAATGCCATTGCATCCTCTGCATCCTCTGGTGCGGTTGCGACTCCAATCGAAGCGGTAATCCTCACCTGCTGCTGTTTTTGATCTAACGACTGCTGAAGGGTAAACGGCCAGTTCGCAACTGACTGCCTAATGTGTTCAGCCATTTGATAGGCTTCTTCCTTTGAGGTATCGGGTAATAGCACGACGAATTCCTCGCCGCCGTATCGAGCCACTGTTCCCCGGGCGCCGACCAACTTACTCACTCTGTTTGCAAGCTCGATAAGGATTTCATTGCCGCTTTGGTGGCCATAGGTGTCGTTTACCTCTTTAAAATGGTCGATATCAAGGATGATTAAAGAAAGCATCTGACGTTGAAAACTGGCCATTTTTTCGAACTCTTCGTTTAACATGTTCTCGAAATAGCGGTAATTATATAATTTTGTTAACGCACAGCGTTCACTTTGCCTTTTGGTTTGTTCATAATGCTTAGCATTCTCCATTGCCACGGCAAAATGGGAGCAGAGGATATCAATAATCATATGCTGGAATTTCTCATAGGCGCGCTTTTTCTTAGCAGCCAGTAATAATACTCCTGTTACGTTTTTACTGCTTACGATTGGAACACAAAGAATACTTTCGACATCGCTAGGGATTTGGCCGCTGACAATTCCTCGCCACTCCATCTTAGCAGAGAATAGATAAGCCTTCCGTCTCGCCCAGACCTTGCCGCAGATTCCTTCGTTCTTTTTCAATGGTTTAATGTCATTCGCCATTACAGTACCGCTTTCAATCCTACGAATTAATTTAAGCTCGTCGCCTGACACTTCAAAAATATAAGCATAATCAACGGGCAGCATTTCACTAAGCTTTTGAATAAATAAGTGAATGACGTCGTTTACATTTAGGCGTTCGGCTAACTGATGACCAATTTCCGCGGCCTTTTGTAAGTATTCGTTTATCTTCTGACTTGAATAGTACAGGTTAAACACAATTGACACACTAGCAAACGGAATTCCGACAAACAAGATAGCTAGTATTCCCACTTGTCTGTATAAAATGTACAGCATAATCCCAATCGGCAAGGTGATTAACGTAGTAATCGTTTCGACAAAGAAGTCTTTGCCGAAATAAGACTCTTTCCTTTTATAAATAAAAAAGAGATTAAAAGAAATGATGATTTGATTTAATAGATAACTTACCACGGCATAGACAACAGCCAGTAAGAGTGCATGTCTATCGTGAGACAGGTTGGGACCCGTTTCGCCTCCAAGTAAGAAATAAACGATTCCGCTAACGAAAGACCCAATAAAGAACATAATTAAATTCAGCGGCAGACGAAATAATTGACCATTTTTCAGAATCCTTAGCCGTACAAGTAAACTAATGACCGCTGCCTGGGCAAAGAGGATTTCGACAAAGAGGCCAAACTTTAAAAAGGTCGCAAGTGCCACCCATTGAATGAGAAAAATAAACATATCGTTTATGACAATTGGCATCGAGGCAACAATGAGTGTTAACAGCAAAAACGCCAAAATATCAACCCAATTACCGTTGAAGCGAGGAGGATAATAGGTATAGGTAAACCATAAACCGGCTGGAACCAGCAAAAACCAAACTAGAAAAATCGTTCTTTGGACTTGCGGTTTTACACCCATCTTACTCTCCTCCTCTCCATCGGTCGGTTATTATTAATTCAAGATAATCTAATATTATCAAATAATAGGCAGCTTGTCATAGAGAAATCGTCTTATTTTTCAAATATTTACATAAATGAGGTTTAACTTCCGAAATAAAATAGAGAGAACCGGTAATGACTACCATGTCTTTCGCATCTAGGTTATCAATTTCTTCTAACAAATAGGTCTTCCAATTGTCGACCGCCAGTTTGTTCGCTGATTGGCTGATTTGCAGCAAATCCTCTGCATTAGCGGCGCGGGGAAAATCAAAGCTGACAAACGAGATTTGGTGAGCAATCTTGTCGAGCTTAGCAATCATTCTGTCGAGCTTTTTATCCTTCAAGGCCGCAAACACAATCTGGATGTGACGATCCGGGTAACGGGATGATAACTCATCGACTAACGCTGTAACGCCTTCGTCATTATGGGCCCCATCAATGATGACCAGCGGGTCTTGCGAGAGAATTTCAAACCGCCCCGGCCAATAGGCCTTTTTTAAACCGTCCCGGATGGCTTTGATGCTCAAGTTGAACGAGCATTTTTGATGTAAAAATTGGGCTGCGCTTACCGCAAGTGCAGCATTTTCTGTTTGATGCTGGCCGATCATCCTGATTTCAAGCTCATTCATGGTTTGCGTTTCCGTTTGTAATGTGAACGTTTCGCCATTTTCAAGCGATTCATGAGCGCTGATGGAGAACTCTTGATTTAAGCGGTAAATAGGCGCGGTTTTTTGTGCCGCCTGCTCGATAATCACGTTAAGTGCACCAGGATGTTTGACTGCGGTAAATACGGGAGTATGTTCCTTAATAATTCCCGCTTTTTCAAAAGCGATTTCCTCGTAGCTATTTCCGAGGATGTTCGTATGATCAAGACCAATATTTGTAATAATCGAAGCTAGCGGATGAAGGATATTGGTGGAATCGAATCGCCCTCCTAAACCTACTTCAAAAATGACGATGTCCACATTAGTGTTCTTGGCAAAATAATCGAACGCCATCGCAGTAATCACTTCGAATTCGGTTGGACCGCCAAGCTCCGTTTCCTCCAATTCATCTGCTAATGGACGAATAACATTGGCAAGCGCTAGCAATTCCTCATCGGTAATCGGTTTCCCGTTCACACTAATCCGCTCGTTAAACTGCTCAATATAGGGCGAGGTAAAGGTTCCAACTGTATAGCCTGCGGCTTCGAGAATGGAGCTAAGAAAAGTAACGGTTGAGCCTTTTCCATTTGTTCCGCCGATATGGACTGTTTTTATCTTTGTTTCTGGATTGCCAAGCCGATCCATCATCCATTCCATTCGTTTTAAACCTGGTTTAATGCCCAGTCTTAAGCGTGCATGAATCCATTCCAGGGCTTCTTTATATGTAGTAAACAAATCGTAACACCCCTTTTAATAAAGGGAAGACGAATCCAGTTATGAATTCGCCTCACCTTTTCATTTATCCTCTTAGCTCTTTAATCCGTGCTTCAACAATATTTCTTTTTTCAAGATAATCTTGCTCCTTGGCACGCTCTTCAGCAACAACACTCTCCGGTGCCTTTTTCATAAAGCCTTCATTGCTTAATTTCTTCTGAACTCTGTCGACTTCCTTATTTAAGCGGTCATATTCTTTTTCCAGACGGGCTATTTCTTCATCGATATTAAGCAAGCCCGCAAGCGGGAGAATGATTTCTAAGCCAGTAATAACCGCCGTCATCGCTTTTTCAGGTACTTGAATATCTGTCCCCATTTGCAATTCTTCAGGGTTACAGAAGCGCTCAATATAGCTGCGGTTGTTTTCGACTGCCTGTAGGACCTGTTGATCCTTCGCTTTGACAAGCATTTTGATTTTCTTGCTCATTGGCGTGTTTACTTCGGCACGAATATTCCGTACAGAGCGAATCATCTCCATGAGCAGTTTCATCTCCCCAGCTGCTTCCTCATCAGAAAACGCTGGATTTACTTCCGGCCATTTCGCTTCGGTAATCGAGATGCCTTGGTGCGGCAGGTTCTGCCAAATTTCCTCGGTGATAAATGGCATGAACGGATGTAAGAGGCGCATCGTTTGGTCTAACACGTAAGCAAGAATCGAACGAGTCGTTTTCTTTGCTGCTTCATCTTCACCATATAACGGCAGCTTCGCCATTTCGATATACCAATCACAGAAATCATCCCAGATAAAGTTATAAAGTGCACGGCCTACTTCACCGAATTCATAGCGCTCAGAAAGCTTGGTCACATGCTCAATCGTTTCATTTAAGCGTGTTAAAATCCACTTATCGGCTACTGACTTCTCACCGCTGAAATCAATTTCCTCATATGTCATCCCGTCCATGTTCATTAATGCAAAGCGGGAGGCATTCCAAATTTTATTAGCAAAGTTCCAAGTCGATTCTACTTTTTCCGTACTATAACGTAAATCCTGCCCTGGTGAGCTGCCAGTCGATAGGAAATACCTCAAGGCATCGGCACCATATTTATCAATGACATCCATTGGATCGACACCATTGCCAAGCGATTTACTCATCTTTCGTCCCTGCTCGTCACGAACGAGACCGTGAATGAGAACATCCTTGAATGGACGCTCGCCAGTAAATTCAACGCTTTGGAAAATCATTCTCGATACCCAGAAGAAAATGATGTCATAGCCTGTTACCAAAGCAGCTGTTGGGAAGTAGCGCTTATAATCAGCCGCTTCATTGTTTGGCCAGCCCATTGTTGAGAATGGCCAAAGTGCTGAACTGAACCATGTATCTAACACATCTTTGTCCTGTTCCCAGTTTTCTACGTCTGCTGGCGGCTCGTGATCAACATATACTTCACCCGTTTTTTTGTGGTACCATGCCGGGATGCGGTGGCCCCACCAAAGCTGTCTTGAAATACACCAATCACGGATATTTTCCATCCAGCGCAAGTAAGTTTTTTCAAAACGGTCAGGAACGAAATTTACTTTGTTTTCTTTGTCCTGCAGGGCAATTGCCTCATCGGCAAGCGGCTGCATTTTAACAAACCATTGTGTTGAAAGGTATGGCTCAACTACTGCACCACTTCGTTCTGAGTGGCCGACAGAATGCAGATGGTCTTCAATTTTGAACAGAACGCCCAGTTCTTGCAGGTCTTTGACAATTTGCTTGCGGCATGCAAAACGATCTAGCCCTTTGTACTTGCCGGCCTTGTCATTCATTGAGCCGTCTTCGTTCATTACAAGAATGCGCTCAAGATTATGACGGTTGCCGATTTCAAAATCGTTCGGGTCGTGGGCAGGGGTAATCTTTACGGCCCCGGAACCGAATTCCATATCAACATAATCATCGCCGACAATCGGAATTTCGCGGCCAACGATTGGCAGGATAACAGTCTTACCGATTAAGTGCTTATAGCGGTCATCTTCTGGATGAACGGCAACAGCTGAATCACCAAGCATTGTCTCTGGACGAGTGGTCGCAATTTCAATGAATCCAGAGCCGTCTGCCAGTGGGTACTTCATATGATAGAATGCACCTAGAACATCTTTATAGATAACTTCGATGTCGGATAAAGCTGTTTTCGTCGATGGATCCCAGTTAATAATGTACTCGCCGCGGTAAATCAGTCCTTTTTTATAAAGGGTAACAAAAACCTCGCGAACGGCATCAGATAGTCCTTCATCAAGGGTGAATCGCTCACGGCTGTAATCGAGCCCTAATCCGAGCTTTGCCCACTGCGCCCGGATATGGGAAGCGTATTCTTCCTTCCACTTCCACGTTTCCTCCACGAATTTCTCTCTGCCAAGGTCGTAGCGGCTTTTGCCTTCACTGCGCAGTTTCGCCTCAACCTTTGCCTGGGTGGCGATTCCGGCGTGATCCATTCCCGGAAGCCAAAGAACGTCATAGCCCTGCATCCGTTTCATCCTTGTTAAAATATCCTGTAATGTTGTATCCCACGCATGGCCTAAATGAAGTTTTCCGGTTACATTCGGCGGCGGGATTACGATGGTATACGGCTGTTTGCCCTCATCATCCTTTGCTTCAAAAAATTTACCTTGAAGCCACCAATCATAACGTCCCTTTTCAATCGTTTGCGGATCGTATTTGGTTGGCATCGTTAATTCTTTTGTTTCCATTTACTATTCCTCCTTTTTTCTCCATAAAAAAAACCCCTTCGTCATAAAAGGACGAATGGAGTTTGCTTCGCGGTACCACCTTTTTTCCAATCAAAGAAAGATGATTGGCTCTTAAATAGGATAACGGATTTGATCCGTCTTCAACTAATAGGATTTGTGACATCCGTTCGCAGAAGAAGCTCGTGGGCGACTTTCTGATGTGCCTCTTAGGAAATCTTTCAGCTAATGATTTCCCTCTCTTGAAGCTGGCTAGGCATCGTACTCTTCCCTGTCTTTGCTTACGCTAATTAAATTATATAGTTATACTACGAAAAATAAGGCTTGACGTCAATCATGATTACCAAATTTCTTTTAATTTATACTATATGTAATTTTTCAGGGGAATTTACAGATGTTTAGAATATATATAAACAAACGCCTGATTTGAAAGGGGAGGTTTTTCTGTGAGGGGAAATTTTCAAAAATACAAACACCGTCCCTGGTTTCGAACATTCCGGAGATTTTGCGGACAATTGATTCTGCCCTTTATTATTTTTCAATTCATTCGAACGATGTTTTTGCCAACCGTCTTTGATGTTTTATTATTGTCATTCTTTATCGTTATCGCCATTTCTATCTATTTTGAAATTATTTAAGGAGCCCATCATGCAGTTAATCAATCTGCTGCTGGGCTCCTTCTTTTACTTGCTGCACGGCTTCGATTTCCGTCATGCGCATGACAGCATACTCAGAATTTTTTAAATGCCAATAGTGCTGCTGGAGTTTGCGGACAAACTTCAGCTCCTTCCTAGGCCGAGGATTTCGAAAGTAGCTTTCTGCAACTTGGATCACGGGAATCGGGTAGGCTAAATAGCTGTAGAATAATAATTTCTCATCTTCTTTAAATGGAAAGTATTTATAGTAATGATATACCCAGTCAAGGGCGGTATCACTTCGTTTTAGGCTCGTATTTAAGGCTCGTGATAAATACGGGAGGAGATCATGAATAGGTGAACCGTAACGGGCATTTTCAAAATTGATAAAAAAACCGTACCCGCGATCATCAAATAGAAAATGCTCCGATGATAATTTCCCGTGGGTAATAACCATGCGGGCCTTTTCAATTTCTTTCGTTTTCTCATACCATTCTTCAAATTTGGCCTTTGAAAAGCGCAGTGCCTGGCTTATTTCGGTATAATACATGCAATATAACAATTCGAATGGCGACATATATGTCTTTTTTTCACATTCATCGATGAAGCCATCGAGGAATTCCTGATGCTTATCCATTTGCTCTATCGTCTTTTCATAGTGCTCTGTTCGTTCTTCGTTGCTCACCGTGATTTCTTTGGCGGAAAGCGTATGGAGCCGTGCCAATTCCCGAAATAACTGCTGGTTTTTATGCTCGCGGTCTTCCTTATGATCATTTGGCATCCAGGGCATTAGATAATAGAGATTATTCTCGTGTAAGACTGCATACCTGCCGTCCATTGTTGGATAAATCGGGACCATCCGATTAAAGCCCTTCTGGTAAAGCAGATGAACGTGGCGAATGAAATCCGTACCGATTGTCGGCGCGATTTTTTTCAGGGCAAACGTTCCTTTATTTGAATAAACCTTTTGGACACCACCGTAATCTTCGACAAAATAAGGCTCAACAAGATAATCTTTTAAAATAGGATAAATTGCTTCTAGTCGATTCACGTCAGTCATCAGAATTCAACTCTCCTTAAAAAGTAAATAGCATGGAGCCATCTACTTCGGAACTACAACATATTCAAAGAACCAGCCTAACTTAAAAAAGGCGGTGAGAGCAGAGCCGCACTACACTTGATTTGCCCTGAAGGTTGGATAGTTCTACTAAATCGGAACTAACGGATTCGATTTAGCAGCGCTCCGCCCCTTTTCCAAAAAACGAAGGTGAGCAGGTCAAAGAAACCCGCTCATCTTCTTTTCTAAAAAGTTATTTTTTTGCAAGCGTCGCTGGAATGTATAAAACCTGACCCTCAAAAACATCCTGATTAAGTTCGAGATTATTAACCCGGAGTAGATTTGGAACCGTTACGTCATAACGTTCGGCCAGTCCATCAAGAGTATCACCCTTTTGAACGATACATACCTTTACTTTCACTTTCCCTGTGCTTTCTTCCTTGCGGGCAAAAAACTCTGTCAGCGTCATGCTCTTCTTTTTAGTCAGCTTCTTCTTTACTTTTTTTATGATGTCATCAGATGAGGATGAACTTTCTTCAACAATTGTAACGTCTTCTTCAAAGTGAGTATGTGGGCTGGACTCTTGTTCAAAGGTTGCTTCCTCATGATAGCTGCTCTCACTTCTCGCCTCCTGAAGGTTCCATAGTGGCTCGTAGTCTTCTTCCTCCTTCACTTCCTGCGGCTGATAGTTGAAGGTTGGAAACTTCGGTAAAACTTCCACACTCTCTTCTTCCTGCTGCTTCCTCGCCTCGACCTCAAATAAGAAGTTTTCTTCAAATGCACTTTGAACTGCTTCTTGTTCATTGAGGACTTCTTCTTCATCCTCAACCGCATACGTTTCGGTACGGTGAAGTACCTCGTATTCTGACTCCTCTTCTTGTTGCTGCTGTTGTTCAGTTCCGTAAAGGCCGCTGATGGTCAGCTCTGCAGAAAGCTTCAAACAGCTGCGCTCCGGCAGGGAATAATCAAATGATTCAACGAGGACATCGATATCGTAAATACTTTGAATCCGATTATTCGGAATCGTAATATCGACTGGGAAACGGTGGGAAAATTCACAGCTTCCTTCCTCTCGTTCCGCCACTCTTTCAACAAACTTGTGCGAGCTAAAACCTTCATCCTCGCCTTCATCGCTAGCTTCGTAACTTTTATATTCGCCAGTGAGTTCCAGCGAACCACGTATGGTTACGTACTGATCGTTTTCCTGGATGGTGATGTCCGGGTCTAGGGAAATCGAAACAAGTTCTTCGACTTCCTGTCCTTTTCTAAACCACAATGACTCCTCCAAAGAAAATCGCAGGCACGATTGATTCTCCTGGGACAAAGCGACTCCTCCTTTCGTTTCCTTCACGCAAAATCACTATGTCACTTACACTCTATGTGGAAATATTTTTATTTATGATAAAAAAGTGCGTGGGAATGGGTGATTCTTCTGAGGTATAAAAAAAACACCCACTTGGTGAGTGGGTGCAGTGAATTATATTATTTAAGCCTTGAGAAAGCAACCTCTGCTGCTTGAATTGTTTTTTCAATATCTGCATCTGAGTGTTCAGTCGAAAGGAATAGTCCCTCGAATTGGGATGGCGGCAAGAATATTCCTTGATTAGCCATTTCCCGGTAGTAGGCAGCAAAGAATTCCAAATTAGAGTGCTTTGCTATGTCATAGTTGATAACTTCCTCATTTGTAAAGAAGAAGCCAATCATCGAACCAGCACGGTTAAAGGTAATTGGTACCTCGTATTTTTTAGCAGCCGCCTCAAAACCTTTTTGAAGCATGTCGCCTTTACGGATAAATTCCTGATAGTGCTCAGGTGTTAATTGACTTAATGTCTCAAGGCCTGCCGTCATCGCTAACGGGTTTCCTGAGAGGGTTCCCGCTTGATAAATTGGACCACTCGGTGCGATTTGCTGCATGATTTCCGCTTTACCGCCGTATGCGCCAACAGGAAGTCCGCCGCCGATTACTTTGCCGAGGCAAGTAATGTCTGGAGTGACATTGAAATAGCCTTGTGCACAATTGTAGCCAACACGGAAGCCAGTCATAACTTCATCAAAAATCAGTAAAGATCCGTTTGCCGAAGTTAGCTCACGCAGACCTTCTAAGAAGCCTGGAAGCGGCGGAACAAGACCCATGTTACCGGCAACAGGTTCAACAATAATACAAGCGATATCTTCGCCAAATTGTTCGAAGGCAAATTTTACACTTTCCAGGTCATTGTAAGGAACCGTTATCGTATTTGAGGCTACCCCCTCCGGCACCCCAGGGCTGTCAGGCAAGCCAAGTGTAGCCACGCCTGATCCGGCTTTAATCAATAACGAATCGCCGTGGCCGTGGTAGCAGCCTTCAAATTTCAGTATCTTGTTGCGGCCAGTATAGCCTCGGGCTAAACGGAGTGCGCTCATCGTTGCTTCTGTACCTGAATTGACCATCCGTACTACTTCAATCGAGGGCACGCGTTCAATTACTAGCTGGGCTAATTTACTTTCTAATAAGGTCGGAGCTCCAAAGCTTGTCCCTTGTTCTGCTGTTTTTTTCAAAGCTTCGACAACACGGTCGTTGGAGTGGCCTAAAATGAGCGGACCCCATGATAGGACGTAATCAATATATTCGTTGCCATCGATATCATAGATTTTTGACCCTTTGCCTCTTTCCATAAAAATCGGACTCATGTCAACGGATTTAAAGGCACGAACCGGGCTGTTCACACCGCCGGGCATTAGGTTTTGGGCTTCTTTAAATGCTTCAATCGAATTTGTATACGAACGCATTCCATTCCCTCTTTTCAAATAATGTTTATTCGTCTTCTTTTAACCAGCGAATGGCATCTTTTGCCGCGTAGGTAATGATTAGATCTGCACCGGCGCGCTTCATGCCGATAAGCATTTCTAGCACGGTCTTTTTCTCATCAATCCAGCCGTTTAGTGCAGCTGCTTTAACCATTGAATATTCACCGCTGACGTTGTAGACAACGACTGGTAAATTAAAGTTATTTTTCACATCACGAACAATATCAAGGTAAGGCATTCCAGGCTTAATGATTAAAAAATCTGCCCCTTCTGCGACATCGGATTCTGCTTCTCTGAATGCTTCCATGCGGTTTGCCGGATCCATTTGATAGGTCTTGCGATCACCAAACTGCGGTGCTCCCTCCGCCGCTTCACGGAAAGGTCCGTAAAATGCGGATGCATATTTTACTGCATACGACATGATTGGTATATCGGTATACCCAGCTTCATCTAAACCGGCGCGAATCGCTGCCACAAAGCCGTCCATCATGTTCGATGGTGCAATAATATCTGCTCCTGCTTTCGCCTGGGCAACTGCCGTTTTTACGAGTAGTTCCAGCGATTGGTCGTTAAGGATCTGCTCACCCTCGACCACTCCGCAGTGACCATGGTCTGTATACTCACAAAGGCATGTATCGGCAACAATGATGATTTCCGGAAATTTTTCTTTAATGAAACGGGTCGCTTCCTGAACGATTCCATGATCATGGTATGCCTGCTCGCCGCATGCATCCTTTGTTTTCGGAATGCCAAACAGCAGGACCGACTTAATCCCATGTGCGACGATATCTTCCATCTCCGCTTGAAGGTGATCCAGCGATACTTGGAAAACACCAGGCATTGATGAAACCTCGTTACGGATGTTTTCACCTTCATAGATAAATAACGGATAAATGAAATCCTCCGCTCTTAAATGATTCTCTCTAACAAGTGCACGCATATTGGCACTTGAACGCAGCTTGCGATGACGTGAAAATTGAAGTTCCATTATATAAATACCCCCCGAAAAAATTACCTTATTTGTTGAGCGCTGTTTTACTAGCGGATAACACCTGTTTACTGGCGGTTGCGCCACTTTACTGGCGGATAGCCCGCCACCTCAATCCCCAGTTTCCTCTAAATAAGCTATCAAGCTTTTGATCATTTCTGCCACGGTGTACTCCTCTGGAGAAGCATGAACTGTCAATCCATAAGCATGTAATTTCTTCTCTGTTACGGGTCCGATGCAGCCGATTACACAGTTTCTCAGCTGCTCTTCTAGTCGATATTCCTTCACAACTTTCATCAGATGATCGACCGTCGATGGACTTGTAAACGTCAGGATATCAAGCTGGTTGCCAGCCAGCATTTCTGCGAGCTTTACTCCGCTCTCTTCCGGCATGTACGTTTCATAAATGACGACCTCATCAACCAAAGCACCAACACTTGACAAGGAGCTGGCGATATATTCGCGGGCGAGATTTCCTTTCGGCAGCAAGACCCGGGAACCACTGTGGATATAAGGCAAGAACTCTTCAGCAAATACTTCCGCCACATATGCCGATGGGATAAATTCTGCACGAAGCTCCCGCTCCTGCAAGACCTCTGCCGTCCTTTTCCCAATCACAGCGATCTTTGGAAAATCGACACCAGCCTCTTCATAAAAAGAAAAGAAGGTTTCGACCGTGACATTGCTCGTAAAAATAATCCAGTCATATGTATCAAGGACCTTCATTGCTTCTAGAAGACGCTCGTTTTTTTCAAGCGGACGAAAGGCAATCAGAGGGATTTCAATCGGAATCCCTCCAGCCCTTTCAACAAGCTTGGAAAAGGAGCCTGCTTGACCTTCTCCTCTTGGAACAAGGACTTTCTTTTCAAGCAATGGCAAGGATTTTATCATTGACCCTCGAGCTCCCGTTTGACCTTTTCAATCAGGTCCTTGGCTCCTCTTTTAATTAATAAGTCAGCAGCTTGAATGCCAAGCTCTTCCGGATTTTGCCCTCTAAGTTCTTCTTTGAAAATTTCTTGACCTTCAGGAGAAGCAACTAAAACATTTAAGACCACTTCATCGTTCTCTTCAACACGAGCAAAACCAGCTATTGGTACCTGACAGCCGCCCTCCATTTTTTGCAGGAAGGCGCGCTCAGCGCGAACGGCTCTTTCTGTTTTTTTGCAGGTGAATTTTTCAAACAGCTCTAGTAGTTCTTTATCGTCTTCACGGCATTCAATCGATAATGCCCCTTGGCCAACGGCAGGAATACAAAGTTCAGCATCCAAAAATTCAGTTACCACGTCAGACGCCCAGCCAAGGCGGGAAAGACCTGCTGCTGCTAAAATAATTGCATCGTATTCCTCAGTCTCTAGTTTTGCTAATCGTGTATCGACATTGCCGCGGATCCATTTAATCTCTATATCCGGGCGCTGCACTAACAACTGGGCACTGCGGCGCAGGCTGCTCGTGCCGATGATCGCACCTGGCTTCAAATCGTTTAATTTCACGTGACCTCTTGAAATAAGGGCATCGCGGTGGTCTTCACGGAAAGGAATACAGCCGATAGTGAGACCCTCCGGCAATACAGCCGGCATATCTTTCATACTATGAACAGCCATATCAATCTCTTTATCAAGCATCGCCTGCTCAATTTCCTTTACAAACAAACCTTTACCGCCTACCTTCGAAAGGGTAACATCAAGGATTTGGTCGCCTTTTGTAACAATTTCTTTTACTTCAAATTCGAAGGATGGATCAAGCTTCTTCAACTGGTCCATTACCCAATTTGTTTGTGTTAATGCCAACTTGCTTCGTCTGGAACCTACAATAATTTTTCGCATGATTGCCTCCTATGGTTTCATTACAAAAATCTATATCATTCGACTTTGAGTATTGTCCAGCTCTAGCGCCGCTAAACGGGCACCTTCGCTTTTCTTATGCGTACCATAAATGAAAGGATGATAATTGACCAAATAAGAAAAAGTTAATGATAACAATTAAAAAAGATGCTGTATTCCAAATCGCTAATTTTCTGCCGGACAGGTTTTTCACAATCCGCAGGTATAGGAAAATGCTATAAGCCGTCAACAATATGAATGAGCCGATGATTTTCATATCGTACCATGGCATTCCCGGAACCATTAGAAACGCCCACTGCAGACCAAGAATAAGGCTCAGGAGCAGCATGGGAACACCGATGACTGCAAATATGTATGATAATCTTTCTAGCTTCTCTAAATCTGCGAGTCTAATGAGTCTGGTTCCCCATTTTTTTCTCTTTAATAAATCGTACTGAAGCAGGTATAACGTCGAAAAGACAAACGACAATGAAAAGGCTCCGTAAGACAGAATCGCCATTGTGATATGGATTAACAGCAGTTCAGACACAAGCTGTTTGGCCATGATATGGGAATGATATTGCATCGGGGCAAAGGTATGAATCGCCATGACGATAAAGCCAAGTATATTCGTAAAAAAAACGATAAAGTCAACCCGCAATAACCGATTTATCCCAAGTGACAATGTGACTAATACCCAAGCATAAAAATAGAGTCCCTCAAAGATTGTTAACACAGGGAACCTGCCTGTTCTTATCATATAGGAAGATAGAAAAACGGTCTGCAATATCCATACAAATGCAAGTAACCAGAAGGCAATGCGGTTTGCCTTCTGGTTATGATGTAGGAAATCAAAGAAATAAAGCAGTACACTGAAGGCGTATACGACTACTGTTAATTCATGAATCCTTGTCATGAAGACTTCAATCATAGACGAGGCCCCCTCTATGACCGAAAGGAAGCCTGAACTTCTTGGACCGGCATGTTATTGGTTTCGGCTGCTTTCGAATGTTGTTCCTGGGCATGCTCTTCAATATTAAATATTTTCATAAATAAACCCATCGCCTGATCAGCATCGGGTCTTGCAGCCAATTCTTTTGCTTGTAAAATCGGATCCTTTAAGAGTTGGTTGATGATACTCTTTGTATGTTTATTTAATACTTTAATATCCCGATCCGTTAAGTTCGGCAGTTTTCGCTCCAAGCTATCCATTGTTTCCGCCTGAATCGCTAATGCCTTTTCCCTAAGAGCGGATATAACCGGAACCACGCCGAGCATTCCAAGCCACTGGTTAAATTCCACGATTTCTTTTTCAATCATGAGCCCGATTTTTTCAGCTGCTTTCTTACGCTCTTGCAGATTGGCCTCGACAATTCCTTCTAGGTCGTCAATATCATATAAAAAGATGTTTTCAAGCTCGGCTATTCTAGGGTCCAAGTCACGCGGTACGGCTATATCAACCATAAATAACGGTTTGCCCTTGCGCTTCTTTTCGACCTTTGCCATCATTTCTTTTGAAATGACGAAGCCTTTTGCACCAGTCGAGCTGATGAGGATATCGGCCTCCACCAGTGACTTCTCCAATTCAGCTGCTTTTCTTGCTTCACCATTAAAACGGCCCGCAAGCGCCTTCGCTTTATCATACGTCCGATTGATGACTGTTACTTTTTTCACGCCGTTACCGTGCAAGTTTTGGGCTGCGAGTTCGCCCATTTTTCCCGCTCCAAAAATCAAGACATGCTTCCCAGCAAGGGAGCCGAAGATTTTCTTCGCAAGTTCCACCGCCGCATAGCTGACAGAAACGGCATTTGCACCGATCTCTGTTTCTGAGTGACCGCGTTTTGCCAGGGTGATTGCCTGTTTAAACAAGTGGTTAAACACGGAACCGGTCGTTTCTTCCGCTTGAGCTGACATGAAGCTCGTCCGTACCTGCCCAAGGATTTGCGTTTCCCCTAAAACCATGGAGTTCAAGCCGCAAGTCACATTGAATAAATGTTCTACCGCACCATCGTCTTCGTAAACAAATAAAAATGGCGAAAACTCTTGCTGTTCCATTCCGAACCATTCGGACAGAAATTCTTTCATATAATAGCGGCCTGTATGTAGCTGGTCGACAACCGCATAAATTTCCGTTCGATTACACGTAGACAAGATGATATTTTCCAGGATGCTTTTTTTGGAGTTTAACTTCTTAATGGCATCCACAAGATCGGCTTCATTAAAGGTCAACCGCTCACGGATTTCTACAGGGGCAGTTTTATAATTAAGACCGAGCACTAATATATGCATATGTTTTGGACACCCCCACTAAATAATACATTTTCAACTAGTAAAATTATATCACGAGCAATTTCGACTTTTACCCGATAAATGTGAACAGAAAACGAAACTATTGTGGTAATATTAGAAATTGAATAGGATATGTTTATATACTTCCCTATGTACAGTATCAAAAAAACAGATATGATTCAAGTGAACCTTACTGGAAGCGGTGTTTAGTGATGAAAAACCAGCGAATATTCCCTGGAATAATCCTGATTGGATTTGGCGCATATTTTTTATTACAGCAAACTGGATTGAGCTTTTTTCAACAAATTTCAACATGGCCGACCCTGATCATCATTGTTGGTGCCGCCTTTTTAGGGCAAGGGTATTTGGCTAAGGATTACGAGGCCGTTCTTCCCGGGGTCATTATGGCAGGATTTGGTCTTCAATTCTATCTTGCCGGCCGTGTGTCGTTCTGGCCGCCGAATCATATCGGCATGTTAATCTTGATTATTTCAATCGGATTTTTTCTTCGGTTTCAAAAGACCGGCTCTGGCTTGTTTCAGGCTTTTCTCTTTCTCATTTTATCAGTCATGCTGCTATTTTATGATAAAATTGCCGGCTACTTTGGTTTGCTCCAAAATGGAATGAGCTTCATCTGGAAATTTTGGCCCGCACTGTTAATCGTTGTTGGTATCTATTTTCTACTAAAAAGAAAAAAATAAACGCCTGGCACATCAAATGTGCCCGGCGTTTTTTCACATATAGCTTTCGAGAATCGACCACGCCTTATCTTTTCCTTCACCTGTTTCTGATGAGAAGACGATAATATGGTCGTTAGCATCAAGGTCTAATGTCTCTTTTGTTACCTTTAAATGTTTTTGCCATTTTCCCTTAGGAATTTTATCTGCCTTCGTTGCAATGATGACGCAGGGGATGTCGTAATGCTTTAAAAATTCGTACATCATCACATCGTCTGCAGTAGGCGGATGGCGCAAATCAACAATCAAAACAGCTGCCTTTAACTGCTCTCGAGTCGTAAAATAAGTCTCAATCATCTTTCCCCATGCGGCACGCTCCGTCTTTGAAACCTTTGCATATCCATAGCCCGGGACATCGACAAAGTGAAGCACTTCATTAATAAGAAAGAAGTTTAATGTTTGTGTTTTACCGGGCTTGGAAGAAATCCGCGCTAAGCCCTTTCGATTAAGCATCTTATTGATAAAAGAAGACTTGCCGACATTTGAGCGCCCAGCGAGCGCAAATTCGGGCAATGCTGTTTCCGGGTACTGTTCCGGTTTAACCGCACTTATTACAATATCTGAACTGACTACCTTCATTCTCTTCCACCTTCTAAAAGGGCATGCTTTAGAACTTCATCCAAATGGGTTACCGGGACAAATTCCAATTCGTTACGGACACTTTCCGGAATGTCATCGATATCCATTTCATTGTCTTTCGGAAGAATAACCTTCGTCAGACCTGCTCGATGGGCACTGAGGGTTTTCTCTTTTAAACCGCCAATCGGAAGTACTCTGCCTCTTAACGTAATCTCGCCTGTCATTCCTACCTCGCGCCGGATTGGTCTGCCCGTTAAAGCTGAAATCAGGGCCGTAGCCATGGTAATACCGGCTGAAGGACCGTCCTTCGGAACCGCACCTTCGGGAACGTGAATATGGACATCATATTTTTCATGAAAATTTTCTTCAATCCCCAATTCCTTTGCCTTCGAACGAATATAGCTAAAAGCTGCCTGAGCTGATTCTTTCATAACGTCACCAAGTTTACCGGTTAGAACAAGCTTACCTTTTCCCGGTGATAGCGATACCTCAATTTGCAGGGTGTCGCCGCCAACGGTTGTATAAGCTAGACCTGTTGCTACCCCAACTTGGTCTTCCGCCTCCGCCATTCCATAGCGGAACCTTGGTTTCCCTAAAAACTCTTCAAGATTCTTTTCAGTAATAATGACACGTTTCTTCTCACCAGCGACAATGATTTTCGCCGTTTTCCGGCAGATGGTTGCCATTTGGCGTTCTAAGCTTCGAACCCCAGCCTCGCGTGTGTAATATCTGACAACTTTAAGGATTGTCTCATCACGGACTTGAAGAACTCCCTTTGTAAGTCCATTTTCGGCAACTTGCTTTGGAAGCAAATGATCACGGCAAATATGAACTTTTTCCAGCTCCGTATAGCCAGCGATGGTGATGATTTCCATTCTGTCTAACAGCGGGGCAGGGATTGTTGATAGATTATTAGCTGTCGCAATGAACATGACTTTTGATAAATCGTACGTTTCTTCTATATAATGGTCGCTAAAATTCCGATTCTGTTCGGGATCCAGGACCTCAAGCATCGCGCTTGATGGATCCCCGCGGAAATCGCTCGACATTTTATCGATTTCATCTAACAAAAAGACGGGGTTAATCGTTCCTGCTTTTTTCATTCCTTGAATAATGCGGCCAGGCATTGCTCCGACATACGTTCTGCGATGACCGCGAATTTCGGACTCGTCGCGGACACCGCCAAGTGATATCCGGACAAAGTGACGGTTAAGCGATGTGGCGATTGAGCGCGCAAGGCTTGTTTTTCCAACACCCGGAGGTCCGGCAAGACAAAGAATCGGCCCTTTCAGGGAATTGGTCAGCTTTTGAACAGCTAAATATTCGAGTACCCGTTCCTTTACTTTTTCGAGGCCGTAATGGTCTTGATTTAAAACCTTTTCAGCACGGTTAATATTAATATCGTCTTCAGTCTTTTTTGACCACGGGATGGAAATCAGCCAATCAATATAATTGCGAATGACAGCACTTTCTGCAGAACTTGTCGGTACCTTTTCGTAGCGATCCAGTTCTTTCAGAGCTGCTTTAAGAACATGTTCAGGCATGCCTGCTTGCTCGATTTTTTTCGTGAGCTCGGCGATTTCACCTGTTTTGCCTTCTTTATCGCCTAATTCCTTCTGAATCGCCTTCATTTGTTCACGCAAATAATATTCCTTTTGCGTTCTTTCCATCGACCGCTTGACACGCTGACCAATTTTCTTTTCAAGATTAAGAACTTCTTTTTCATTGTGGATCGTGTCAATTACCCGGTTTACCCTTTGTTTCACATCAATTGTCTCAAGGATTTCTTGCTTTTCCTTTAGCTTGATTGGCAGGTGGGAAGCGATAATATCCGCCATTCTGCCAGGTTCCTCAATGTCGGTAACGGAGGCATATGTTTCTGCCGAGATTTTTTTCGATAATTTTATGTATTGTTCGAAATAATCAAGCATTGTTCTCATTAAGGCTTGGTCTTCGACATCTTTTGTATCCGAATCCTCAAAAGTGACAATTCGGACGGAGTAATAATCTTCTCCATCATATATTGAGACAATTTCCGCTCTGTTTAGACCTTCAACTAGTACTCTAATCGTGCCGTTTGGCAGCTTTAGCATTTGCTTAACCTTTGTTAGCGTTCCCAGCTTGTATAAGTCCTCTTCGGAAGGCTCATCGATTGAGACATCTTTTTGAGTTGTTAAGAATATTAAATGGTCGCCTACCATTGCTTTTTCGAGTGCCTGCACCGATCTTTCCCGGCCTACATCCAAATGAAGCACCATTGTCGGATAGACAAGCAATCCCCGAAGCGGCAGGAGGGGGACGGTCAATTCGTTTTTATTCGCCAAAATACTGCACCTCCATATACTAATCAATTTTTGTTGAATAGTCTTTGTACAATTCTATCTCATTTGTTTTTAAGTGTCTATTTTTAGAGTAAATCGTATTCACTTTTTCAATATAACTTTATTTTCCCCAACTAATCAGATTTCTTCCTTGACGTTTCTATTTACACGAAAAAACTCCGGTTTGCTTGTTTGAAAACAAACCGGAGTATGTAATACCAGAGTTAAAATCATTGGACTTTGAGAATTGTCCAGCTCCAGCCCCCAGCGGCTAGTAGACTTCGCTCTTCTCCCTACGATAAGTCAACATCGATTCGCTCCGCTCATCGTGTTTCCTTTATCTCAGTCGAAGCGCTCCAGTCTATACGCCGCTAAACGGGCGCTTGCGCTTTTCTGATTAAATGGTTTCTTTTTTTGAAAAATCAATCGAAGCGGTAATGGCTTCTTTTTTCGAGAAGTCAATCATTTCTTTTTTCGGATAGGCATTCACCAGTGCCAGTTCAAATACTTGATGGAGATGGGTAACTGGAACAATCCGGATACCGTCAATCTCATTCAAGATGGTTTGCATATTTTCTTCTGGAATGATCACTATTTTGGCGCCAGCCTTTTTTGCCGCCTTCACTTTAGGATAAACACCGCCGATTGGTTTCACATTACCATGAATGCTGATTTCACCGGTCATTGCAACCGTGTTATAAATCGGAATTTTATAAATGGCCGAATAAATCCCGGTCGCCATCGCAATTCCCGCCGATGGGCCGTCTATCGGAACCCCGCCCGGGAAGTTAACGTGGATATCATAATCGTTAGCAGGCACACCCATCGAACGTAAAACGGTAATAACATTTTCGATTGACCCGCGCGCCATGCTTTTTCGACGAATCGATTTCCCTTGGCCGCCAATGCTTTCTTCCTCGACGATTCCGGTAATATTGATGGTTCCCTTGTCCTTAGCAGGGATTACTGTCACTTCAATTTCGAGCAAGGCACCGGAATTCGGTCCATATACAGCAAGTCCATTCACAAGGCCCACGTGGGAAATTTCATTTATTTTTCTTTCCATCCGCGGCGTCATCTGGCTGGAATGGATGACCCACTCAATATCTTCGTCCTTGATATATGTGCGGTCTTCCGTAATGGCAAGTCCGGCAGCAATTTGAATCATATTGACCGTCTCACGGCCATTTCGCGCATATGTAGATAAGGTATTCACACCTGTATCATTTATTTGCAGGTTTACTTTATCAGCCGCCTTTTTCGCCACACTGACAATTTCTTCCTGAGTTAAATCGCGAAAGAAAACCTCCATACAGCGCGAACGGATGGCGGGAGGAATTTCGCTCGGAGTTCTTGTTGTTGCCCCAATTAGGCGAAAATCGGCGGGCAGGCCATTTTTAAAAATATCATGGATATGTGTAGGGATTTGATTATTTTCCTCGTGATAATAGGCACTCTCGAGGAAAACCTTGCGATCCTCTAATACTTTTAGCAGCTTGTTCATTTGAATCGGGTGCAATTCGCCGATTTCATCGATAAAAAGGACTCCGCCATGAGCGTTGGTGACCGCTCCCTGTTTCGGCTGTGGAATCCCCGCTTGCCCCATCGCTCCCGCCCCTTGATAAATCGGGTCATGGACAGAGCCAATAAGCGGGTCGGCAATTCCCCTTTCATCGAATCGTGCCGTTGTCGCATCTAATTCAATAAAAACCGAAGCTGGTTTAAAGGGTGACTTCTGATTCTTTTTTGCTTCCTCTAATACGAGGCGGGCAGCTGCTGTTTTCCCGATACCCGGCGGTCCGTAAATAATCACATGCTGTGGATTCGGTCCGCATAGAGCGGCTTTTAATGATTTTATCCCATCTTCTTGACCTACAATATCCTTGAAGCTTGTAGGACGAACTTTCTCAGCTAATGGTTCAGTTAATGATATGGATCTCATTTTGCGGAGCTGCTCCATTTCCTTACGGGATTCCCGATCAATGGAAACTTTTTGCGTCCGCTGGTTTCTTAGCAAATTCCAAAAATACAGCCCAATGATTATTCCGAAAAATAGCTGTATAAATAAGGCAATCCCCGTCCAACTCATACATTTCCCTCCTGCACTTCATACTCAATATATATTAATAAGTATTTCCTGCAGATTGGCGGAATAAACCACAAAATATAAGACTGACGCAAAAAAAGACCCAGCCATTAGGCAAGGTCTTGGATATTAAGCTGATTTTTCTTCAATAACGGTTCCGTCTTCTAAAACTAGCTTCGGAATACTGTTTTCGATAACGGTATCCTTTGTAATGATACACTTCGTAATATCATCACGTGATGGAAGGTCAAACATGACATCAAGCATGATTCCCTCAATGATCGAACGTAGACCACGGGCACCCGTTTTACGTTCAATTGCTTTTTTAGCGATTTCAGTCAATGCGCCTTCTTCGAATTCCAGCTCAACTTCATCGATTTCCAGCATTTTTTGATATTGTTTAACCAGCGCATTTTTTGGCTTTGTTAAAATTTCAATTAATGCCGCTTCATCAAGCTGCTCGAGGCTGGCAATAACCGGAAGACGACCGATGAATTCCGGAATTAATCCAAAACGGAGTAAATCCTCAGGCAATACCTTTGAAAGAAGCTCTTTTTGGTCAATTTCCTGCTGCTTCGGACCTGAACCAAAACCAATTACTTTTTGGCCTAAGCGGCGCTTGATGATCGGTTCAATTCCGTCAAAAGCTCCACCACAGATAAATAAAATATTAGTTGTATCGATTTGGATAAATTCTTGATGCGGGTGCTTTCTGCCACCTTGAGGCGGAACACTTGCCACCGTGCCTTCAAGAATTTTTAATAGTGCCTGCTGAACGCCTTCACCGGAAACATCTCTTGTGATCGATGGATTTTCAGATTTTCGGGCAATTTTATCAATTTCATCAATATAGATAATCCCTTTTTCTGCTTTTTCCACATCATAATCGGCCGCTTGAATCAATTTTAATAAAATGTTCTCTACGTCTTCACCGACATAGCCCGCCTCAGTAAGAGAAGTAGCATCCGCAATTGCGAATGGTACATTCAGAATACGTGCTAATGTTTGCGCTAATAATGTTTTACCGCTTCCTGTTGGTCCAATCATACAAATATTACTCTTTGAAAGCTCGACATCATCAATTTTGCTGTTAGAATTGATGCGCTTGTAATGGTTATAGACCGCAACCGACAGCGATTTTTTTGCCTGGTCCTGACCGATGACATATTCATTGAGAATTTCACAGATTTCTTTCGGCTTTGGAACATCTTTAAATTCTACTTCTTCTTCTGTCCCAAGCTCTTCCTCAACGATTTCTGTGCAAAGCTCGATACATTCATCACAGATATAAACGCCCGGTCCTGCAACTAGTTTACGAACCTGATCCTGTGTTTTGCCACAGAAAGAACACTTTAGCTGTCCTTTTTCATCATTAAATTTAAACAAACCTTTCACCCCTTAAAACGTGTTAAACCCCATTTGAAGCACCGAATAACACAAACAAAGTCCGAGTTTTTCTTATTTTTAAATGGTATGTATTTTGCATTGTAACACATGAAGCCAATCGACTGGAAATAAAAAGCTTTCCGCCATTATGTTTTCTTTTTTCTTCTTTTGTTTGTGTCATCCAATTAAAAAACCTATGTACTCATTAATCTTAACCATTATATATCAAAATAAATCTTAAAGCCGTTTGGAAATTATTTATTCGCCTTTGAGAGAACTTTTTCCTGCTTGTTAAAAAGCTTTCCCTCTACTTATTATAATATGTAATTTGAAAAATGTATAAAACAAGGCACGATTAAAATCGCGCCTTGCCATAGATTAAATTATTTCTTGTTCTCAACAAGAAAGTCTACTGCTTTTTTAAGTTGAAGATCTGCTTTAATGCCTTCTAAACCGCCAAGTGCTTGTTTAATGCTGTCAACTGTCATGTTGTACATGCCAGCCATTTTTTCAAGCTCGGAATCAACATCTTCGTTTGATACTTCAAGGTTTTCTGCTTTCGCAATCGCTTCTAATGTTAAGTTGATTTTCACGCGATTTCCTGCTTCTTCCTTCATTTGCTCACGTAAAGCTTTTTCGTCTTGACCTGAGAATTGGGAGTAAAGCTCAAGGTTCATCCCTTGCATTTGTAAGCGTTGTTCGAACTCTTGAACCATCCGGTTTACTTCAGTTTCAACCATTACTTCTGGAATTTCCACTTCAGCGTTTGCTGCAGCTGTCTCAACGACTGTATCACGTAGGTGATGCTCAGCTTCATGCTTCTTGCTGTCTTCTAAGCGAGTTTTGATTTTTTCTTTAAGTGCATCTAATGTTTCAACTTCATCGTCAACATCTTTTGCAAACTCGTCATCTAATTCAGGAAGTTCTTTTCCTTTAATTTCATGAACAGTTACTTTGAAAACTGCTGGCTTACCAGCAAGCTCCGCCGCATGGTATTCTTCAGGGAATGTTACTTCCACGTCTTTAGATTCGCCGGCTGCTACACCTACTAGCTGCTCTTCAAATCCAGGGATGAAAGAACCTGAACCTAATTCAAGAGTGTGGTTCTCAGCTTTTCCGCCTTCGAATGCTTCGCCATTAACAAATCCTTCAAAATCAAGAACAACTGTATCACCATTTTCAGCAGCGGCTTCTTCTTTGATAACAAGCTCTGCTTGACGCTCTTGAAGAGTTTTTAATTCGTTAGCAACATCTTCTTCAGTAACAGCGGTATCGAATGCTTCTACTTCTATACCTTTGTATTCGCCCAATTTCACTTCAGGCTTAACAGTAACAGTTGCTTTGAAGATAAGCTCTTTGCCTTTTTCCATTTGCTCAATGTCGATTTCTGGACGATCTACAGGCTCGATTCCTGTTTCGTCGATTGCATTTCCATATGCTTCAGGAAGAAGGATATCTAATGCGTCCTGGTAAAGTGCGTCTACACCAAAGCGCTTCTCAAACATTCCACGAGGCATTTTCCCCTTACGGAAGCCTGGAACACTTACTTGTTTAACTACTTTTTGGAATGCTGCGTCTAAGCCTTGGCCAACCTTTTCAGCACTTACTTCAACTGTAAGGACGCCGCGGTTTCCTTCTAATTTTTCCCATTTTGCTGTCATACCTTTTTTCCCTCCAACAATCTATTCTCATATCATTCGTAACGAATTTGAGTCGGAAAATGTCTTGCACATCAAGCCATTTTTCCATTTTTTAAATGTAAAATATAGTTTTTTACACAATGCAACCCCTACATTATATCATAGGTTTGTTTTCTTTCAACAGCAAAGCCTATATATTAGGATAAGAAATTTTCTCAATCTCCTCTATTTTTACAATCGCCTGCCCGATTTCTTTCGGGTGAACAGCGTATTCCCTCGCAATTTCTCCTATTTTCGGATCTAAGCCTAGATATTCTTCGGCAAGTAATTGAATGGCTCCAGCCCATGCAGCGGGGTTATCCGGTTCAAGCTTGAACGGATAACTAATAAAAAAAACCCTCTCTACCATTCCAATGGTATTTTCAAATAGAACTGGATTATTACTTTCCAAGCCACTTTCTAATAACACCTTTACTTCTTCCATCCGGGGCTGTCCCCTTACCTCAGGCAGATTTGCAGGAATTACGTTTTCCTCCAGCGAGAATTTCTTGACCACTATTTCTTTATCAATTTCCTGCTCTTTTAATAGTGTTAACAGAATCGTTTTGAGAAAGGGATGGCCATTGTCAGCTTTTAAATAATCGGCAATTTCCGGGACATAGGGGCGAATATTTTTCTCCGCCAAACCTGAAATAAGAAGCATTTGTTGGTTTAGATTGTTGTTTTCAAACAGATTTAGCTTATTGTGATCACTTTCTTCCGGATCATCTTCACTATCATCTTGAAGATGATTCTCCGCCATCCGCTTGCTAAATTGCAGGATGGTTAAAAAATGATCAATTTTCTCCGGCGGAATCTCTTTTTCTTCTAATAAAGCCTCAATTGTTTCGACGATTTCCTGGTATTCATGCAGTTGAATGAGGATTGTCAAATATAAATCCACCAATTGTAAATAGTCGCCAATTCCTTTTAACAGCATTTCATTCGCAAGTTTTTTCGCTTTTTTAAAAGAACCAGCTTCAAAATAGGCAAGTACAAGTCCGACTAAAATGTCATCATTCTCAGGATCCAGCACTTTTGCTTCTTCCAAAAGAGTAATCGCTTCGTTGAATTTTTTATTATGCAGGCTCTCTAAACCTTTATCCGTTAATCTCTTTTCCATTCCTGGGAAGAAGATCACATTGTCAATTCTTTTGGCTCGTTCCCGTTTTTTCATAAAAATCCGCCCTTTGGCTTATTCGTTGAAAAATAGTTTAACATAAATAAAAAACAAAAAAAACTCACTTTAAAAGTGAGTTAAATATTTTTTGGTATGTAGTATGGCGTCCCAGGAGAGATTCGAACTCCCGACCGTACGCTTAGAAGGCGTATGCTCTATCCGGCTGAGCTACTGGGACGTATTTAAGTATCAGCGACAAGATTTATTATATTACCCTAGCAATTTAAAGTCAACAGGTTTTTTCAATTTTTTTAAAAGAAGAAAAGGGGGAGAGATTCCCCCATCATTTTGGTATTACAAATTCCCGCGCCAGTTCTGTTATTTCGCGACCATTTATTTCGAACACGGACAGCTTTATTTTTTCATCAAGCAAATCAAGGATTACATATGTTTTTTCCATACGCCCGCGCGGCAGACGGATGCTCCCTGGATTTAAGAATAAGATACCGTCGATTACTTCTGCCCCGAGTACATGCGAGTGTCCAAAACAGACGATATCGGCCTTTACTTCCTTGGCCTTATAGTTTAAATTCATCAACGAGGATTTTACAGAATACCGATGCCCATGGGCAACTAGGAACTTTCGCCCAGCAACCTCAGAAGTTGCCTCCAATGGATAGCCTCCGCCGAAGTCACAATTCCCCAAGACCGTCAAATATCCAGAAATAGCTTTATCGTCCGGTGACAGCTCTGAATCACCGCAATGAATCATTAATTCTACTTCCCCTTTATGCCGTTCCTTTAGGACCTCTAACTCCTTCGTCAATCCATGACTATCGCTGACGACTAACACCTTGCTCATGACTGTCCGGCTCTCTTTAAAATTGAATCAAGCACCACATCCAATTTTTTTAGCGCATTGGCCCGGTGGCTGATTTTATTTTTCTCATCTGAAGATAGTTCAGCCATTGCTGAACCTTGTTCTGGCACATAAAAGACTGGATCATAGCCAAATCCATTTGAGCCTCTCCGTTCTTCAAGAATCCGGCCTTCACAGGTGCCTGACACCGTAATCGTTTCCTGCCCCGGAACGGCAACTGCTAACGCACAGTAGAATCGCGCTGTTCTCTCCGCCTCTGGAACGTTTTTTAATTCGGACAGGACTTTATCAGTATTGTTTTGATCGTTTTTCGGCTCGCCCGCATAACGTGCTGAGTAGATTCCCGGTCTTCCTTCAAGTGCGTCCACCATCAGACCGGAATCGTCGCCTATCACCATTTTATTAAGAGCTTTGGAGACAGCCTCCGCTTTCAAAATGGCATTTTCCTCGAAGGTTGAACCCGTTTCTTCCACATCAGGGATTTCCGGAAAATCAAGCAATGTCCGGACCACGATTCCCCTGCTCGCAAAAATATGCTCAAATTCCCTAGCTTTTCCTGGATTCTTAGTAGCAATAATAACTTCGTTCATTGTAATCCCCTCTTATTTCTTTCTTCTGCTATCAATTTTTTTGGTTATTTCCTCACCAAGGGCTGCTTTTTGTTGTTCAAATAATTCCACGATTCCCTCTTGAGCCGCATGTAACAGGCCTTGAAGCTGATCATAGGAAAACGTTGCTTCTTCACCTGTTCCCTGTAATTCAACAAATTCCCCATTCCCAGTCATGACCACATTCATATCGACCTGAGCCTTGGAATCTTCAGCATAGTTTAAGTCTAAAACCGTTTGGTTATTTTGTAAAATCCCGACACTGGTTGCTGCTAAATAATCGGTTATTGGAAACTTTGAAAATGATTTTTTCGCAGCATATGAATTTAACGCGAGCGCCATTGCGACAAATGCACCCGTAATAGAAGCCGTTCGCGTTCCGCCATCGGCTTGAATGACATCACAATCAATCCAAACTGTTTTTTCACCAAGTACCTCAAGATCGACAATTGCTCTCAAGGCACGGCCAATTAATCGCTGGATTTCCATTGTCCTACCTGAGACCTTCCCTTTTGAGGATTCACGAATGTTTCTCGTTTCTGTTGCTCTCGGGAGCATCGAGTACTCAGCGGTGATCCAGCCTTTGCCTTCCCCTCTCATAAAATGCGGAACTCTATCTTCTATACTGGCAGTGCAAATCACCTTCGTATTTCCTACCGAAATAAGGACAGAGCCTTCAGGATGCATTAAATAATTGGTATCAATATGTATCGGCCGCAGCTGCAACTGCTCTCTTCCATCAACACGCACAAAACTTCCTCCCTTAATTTACCTTTTTTTGAAATTGGTATTAACATCGCAACAGATAATACCAAATAAAGAAGAGGCGGCATTCGGGCCAACCTCTTTCATGGTCACTATATAGTATAACAAAAATTATTTTTTAAAAACTACCTGTGTTGACTTTTTCTGGACGAGTTACTGGTTCGGACAGTTTTTTACCTTTATCATTTTTGATATCTGCTTTACCATCAACTTGAACGGCGACTTTTTCCACTCCATTTTGTTCAGTCAATGACAGTACAAGGGCATCCAATAAGGATTGGGAAATTTCTTTATCCTCAATGCCGCCAAAGATATTCTTATTGAAGTTCAAGGTAACAGTGCCATCCGCATATTTCGGAGCCTCTAATAGCTTGACGTCAGACATAAATTCCGACACTAGCGGTGATTTCCCGCTCGGTCCTTTGATTAATTGATTAACAACCGCCACATAGTTATCCTTTTCCTTATTGCTTACTCGGCGAGTAACCGGAACAAAGTAATAGGAGTTCTCTTCGCCGCCAACATAATAAACAGTCAAAGGTTTTGTATTGGTAATATCAACAACATCGGTTGTATCCAAATTGATTCCGGAGGCCCTTGAGAGATATTCGCTGATAGGGGTTCCGTTGACTGGCATTTCAGTCAGTTCATGCCCATTCATTTTAAGCTTGACTGAATTAATATTATTAAATTGTGTCAGCGTCCATGTGACCGATTGCAGGATTTTCATCTCATCTTCAGGCTGATAATTCTTAAATTCCTTCGAGAAGTCAACGGTGGCGACACCGTCTTTACTTATATCAACAGTAGGCACTGTGTCCTCAGGCAGGACGGCTCGAAAATGATTCGGGAGCATGTTGGAGACAGCGCCGTTTGCCACTAAATATTCAAGTGCCTGTTTGGCGACTGAAGTGGTTTTCGGCAGATTCAATGTTTGCGGTACAACATATCCGTTTTTATCAATCAAATAAAGTTCTGTTTTTACCGTGTTTTCAACCTGACCTTTTTCTTTTGCAGCCGTTTCCTTACTAGCTTTTTTATCTCCGACAGCCACGGTTTTTGGCGGATCGATTTTCTTCTTTGTTTCACCGCCAAACAAGCCGCAGCCAGAAAGCATCACTGTTGAAGAAAGCACAGTCACACCTAGAATTTTCGCTTTATTTTTCGACACATAAATTCCCCCCCAAGACAGTTTGTACTATCATATATACGAGCCCGGCGAAAAAATAGACCGCCTTCTGAAAGAAATTTTTATGGACTCTTTTCTTGGGGGAATCGGCAGCCTTTTTGTTACCGTCGGGGCCCTTTTTCTCGTTTAACGTGCATAATAAAAATCCCCTACCATAATTAGTAGGGGGAGCCACGTCAAAGTTTAATTTTTTTCACATTATTAATCGGTATCCCGAGCCACTGTGAAGCGATTTTTGAAAATATTCTTCTCGAACCGGTCGTGTAAAATTCATGCTCCGGCTCTTCATCACCCGTGTCGAGCAGCCCGTTATATTGAAGGATGGCACTTATCTCATGGGCCGTCTCATCGCCAGAACTAATAACGCTAACTTTTTCACCCATTACCTTATTTATAAGCGGCTCGAGTAATGGATAATGTGTGCAGCCTAATATGAGCGTATCTAAATTTTGGTTCTGCAGCGGCTTTAAGGCTTCCTCAACAATTCTTTCAGCAATCGGACCCTCAAATTCGCTGCTCTCTACAAGAGGAACAAACTTTGGACAGGCATGGCTTGTAACAAAAAGCCGGCTATTTAGCGATTTCAAGGCCTTTTCATAGGCGCCGCTTTTGACTGTACCCTCCGTGCCGATAATGCCGACCCGATAGTTTTTCGTCCGCTTAATCGCCGCACGCGCCCCTGGATTAATAACACCAAGGGCAGGTATTTTCAGTTCCTTGCGAATTTCATCAAGAGCTGCCGCCGTTGCCGTGTTACAGGCAATAACCAGCATCTTAATATTTTTTTCTAATAAAAAAGTAGTTAGTTCCCAGGTGAACCGTTTTACTTCCTTCGAAGTCCTAGGGCCATATGGACAACGCGCTGTATCCCCCAAATAGATAATTTTCTCGTTTGGCAGCTGCCGCATCACCTCTTTGGCAACAGTTAGTCCACCCACACCGGAATCTATTACACCAATTGGTTGTTTCAAACTTCTCGCCTCATTTAACGCATTTCCTGATGCAGTTTCATCATGCTGCTTTGTAGAATTTGAATTTCTTCCTTAGAGAAATTTACTAATACTTCCTGCAAATACACTTGCCGCTTCTTGATTACTTCATCAATAATTCTATTGCCCTCTTCAAGCAAATGAATCCGCACCACACGACGGTCGCTCGGATCCTTTACCCGCTCAACAAGGACATTTTTCTCCATCCGGTCAACGAGGTCAGTGGTTGTACTGCAGGCCAAATACATTTTATTAGAAAGCTCCCCAATTGTCATATCGCCATCCTCAAACAGCCATTGTAAGGCAACAAATTGTGGAGGAGTAATCTTATAATTGCTTAACATTTCTCTTCCTTTTTGCTTGATAATTCCTGAAATATAGCGCAAATCCTTTTCAATATTCGCGACAATATCCCCATTCACTTGTTGTGAATTTTCCCGTTTCATTTAATATACACTCCTAATTTATGCTGCTCTCTAAGACTTTTTAATAAAAAACAAAGCACTTTTCCGATATAAATATCGTATAGCTTGTACTTATTTTCTACTTTTTCCGCTAAAATTTCAAGTACAACTTGTTGAAAAACAGCATGCAAAAAGGCTTACAATTTTGTTAACTTATCGGCAAAATAACCTCTATCATCGTTCCATTCCCATCGCTCCAAAAATGGAACTTTCCATTATGATTTTCAATAATTTGTTTAGAAATCATGATTCCCAAACCAGTGCCGCTTTCTTTTGTTGTGAAGAACGGCTCGCCAATCCGATTTAAAATTTGCTCGGGGACTCCATTTCCAGTGTCTTTAATATAGATCTTAACTTTATCAAGACCATATTCTTTTATCTCAATCGTAATTATCCCACCCTTATTCATCGCCTCGATGGCGTTCTTTAAGAGATTAATAAATACTTGTTTTAATTGGTTTTTATCACATCTAATCGTTAAATTTTCACAATCATTTACAATTTCCACCTGAATATTATTCAAAATTGCCTGTGTATCAATTAGCGTTTTCACATTATCAATTAACACTTTGAGATTCTCTTTTACAAATTTAAAATCCTGTGGTTTGGCTAGCAGCAATAACTCACTGAGGATGATTTCAATTCTCTCCATTTCCGATTGAATAATCGTGAAGTATGTTTTATTATCCACTTGAGCTTCCATTAACTGCAAAAACCCTTTAATCGCGGTAAGTGGATTACGGACCTCGTGCGCGACGCCTGCTGCCAGCTGTCCAGCAATCGTTAATTTTTCTGAGTTAAGTAACAGCTGCCGTGTTTTTTTGCGTTCCGTTATATCCCTGAAAATGATATGCTGTGCCGGCTTATTTTCATAAATAGTGGGCATACATTTTGCTTCTGCTTCAATAAAAGTGCCATCCAAACGGATAAGTTTGAATTCAAAAAAATCCATTAAAGCTTCATTATTATTAATAAATTCGGTCCGCTTTCTTGCTGTTTCCTGTAAATCAGGATGAATGAGATCTAAGAGATTCTTATCTAAAATGTCCTCCTTATTTGAAGCACCTAATAATCTCCTGCCCGTTTCATTAATAAATAACATTTCACACCCTCTGGCAATAATCACTGCGTCAGGTGAATTTTCCACTAAATCTCGATAAGTTTCTTCACGTTTTTCGGCCTCTTCTTCGGCTCTTTTTCGTTCCGATATATCCCTAATGACGCTGACCACTTCTACAATAAAACGAGTATCAGGATCAACAATTGGTTTACAAAGGATTTCCACCCAAATAAAACTTCCGTCCTTTTTATTAATCCGATACGAACCGCTCCCATTTTCTTGGTTGATGAGGGCACCTTTAATGTCCGCATATGCCCTGTCCCGATCATCGACATGAAGTAATGATAAGCTATTGCGGTTTAGCAATTCTTCACGAGTATAACCAAGGATATGTTCGCATGCCGGTGAGACATAAAGAAGTTCCCCTTGCAAATTCGTGCTGACAATAATATCAAAGACATTTTCTGTCAATGACCGATGGATTTCCTCCATTTTTCTTACTTCTTCTTTTTTCCTTTTTAATTGGGTAATATCCTTAGCTACACCATAGACCCCGACAATTTGGTCATCCACGCTAATTGGAATATTTGTTAAATTAATATCAAGGGTTTGCCCAATTTTATTTGTCATCCTGCAATCGAAATTATGAAATTGACCTAATACCGCTTTGTGAAAATGGTGAAATACTTTATCCAAGTTCTCAACAGGAATAAGCGATTGAAGTTTCAGGCTAACAGCCTCTTCCGCTGAATAGCCTGTTAATTTCTCATATGCTGGATTTACTAGAACAAAATAACCCTCTAAATCCATGGCAAAAATTGCATCTTGGTTACTGGTCAACAATGTGTGACACCTGATTACATTTTCCTCAAGATAATTGTTTAAAAGGAGCTTCTTTTCATGTTTACTTACTTTAATAGAACTGTTCATCTCTCTTTACTCAGTTCCTTCCCCTTTAAATTTTTTCCAAATAATATGTAAAAAAGCCAAGATAGGACAACGTCCCATCCTGGCTTAAGTCTAGCTCGACTGAATTGTCCAGCCCAATTTCGCCCTATGCTGCTTTTTAAAAACAGTATGATGGCACTTTTATCGAGAGTATGTATTATTTTCTTTTATCCCCATTTTATATTATCGAATTTTTTTAGAATAGTCAAATATTTACAAGATTTTTAGATTTACCAACTTCATAATATGAATTATTCCAAAATAGATTTTCCAATCAAAATAACCGGCGTCCAATAATGGATGCCGGCCATGTCTAAAGTTCTAGCTCTCCCATTCGAAGGAGCTCTACAACTGCTTGTGAACGCCCCTTGACACCAAGCTTTTGCATGGCGTTTGAAATATGATTCCGAACCGTTTTTTCGCTTATAAATAATTCACCAGCGATTTCCTTCGTTGTTTTGTCTTGTACTAACAGTTCGAATACTTCTCTTTCTCGTTTGGTGAGTAATGGCTTGTGATTATAATCGTTCTCCTTCAAGTAATGTAACCCTCCTTGCCTTCGCCAGTAATGAATCGTGGGGTGGGTATATATTTAGTCACCATATCTTATGTGAAGGGTACAAATGAAGTGACTATATTTGCTATAAGGAGAACGTTTTTGTTAAAAAAAATCTGATTATATTCCAACTTTTTTGCAGCTGACAAGTAAATTTTTCATTTCCTCTGTCCACTCAAACCCTCTGCCCGTCCTTTTCGAGATTTGCACCATCGTTCCTCTGCCAACAAACCCCGCAGAGCCATCTTCTTTTTTCGCCAGATAGTGAATGTCGACCGACGAACTCCCAACAGATTGTGCCTTCACATAAATGGTTAGCTTCTCATCGAAAAAGATTTGCTGTAAAAAGTCACATTGAAGATCTGCAACCACAGGAATCGTTTCACTTTCCGGCCGTGTCCATGCTTGCATTAACCCGATGGCTTGAAAAAATTCAATCCTAGCCGCTTCAAAATAAACGAACGGAACCGTATTATTCATGTGCCCAAACATATCCGTCTCGGAAAAACGAACCGTGACTGGGATATTAAATACAAACTCCTGCTCCCATTTGTGAAAATCCTCGATGTACGATGCTTTTGCCATTTTGACAAACCCCTTCGTAATTATGAATGATTGTTCATTTTATTTCTTACCTTATATAATTATTTACATAAAAAAAGGAATTTTACAATATTTATTGCGCCATGGTGAAATTGATACAGCAAATGCTGCAGATCTACCCAAAAGAGAATAAAGACAAAATGAGGACAAATTAATAAATGAAAGGGTTCCTGAAATGATACAGGAACCCTTCAAATCATGAATATGTTTTTCTTTTTCTAAATAAAAGGATTCTTGCACCAACTAATAGGAGGATTCCTCCTGCTAGGAGATAGTTATAGATTGTGGTTGCCGTAGAAGGCAGTCCATGATTTGAATCCACTGTTGGAGTCTTGTCATGTTGATCCGGATTTGTGTTTCCATTACCTGTTCCCGGCTGACTGCCATTGTTTTCACCTGGATTGTTAGTTCCCGGATCTGTTCCCGGTTCACCGCCATTGTTTTCACCTGGATTAGCGCCACCGTTCTCCTTTTCACCAAGCGTTAAAACATATGTGCTAAGAGCCGGAATGGTAATTTTGTCGCCATTTATCACTTCGATAGCCTCGGTACCTGCTTTGACACCATTAACAATCAGCTTCCAGCTGCCCTTTTCCGGTAAGGTAACCTCTACAGGATTGCGATTAGCATTGTAGGCAACTGCGATTTTTTCCGCTGAATCGCCATTTGCATTTCCGTCAAGATAGAAGGCGACAGAGTTTGCCTTCGTATCGATAAATTTCAAGTGCTTTTTAATATCCGTTGCCGTTGTCAACCGGAATGCCGGGTGAGCCTTGCGGACCTGCACTAAGCCTTTAAAATATTCCACTTCGGCAGCAAATTGACTGCGCCGTGTCCAATCTAATTGGTTCACTGAATCCGGTGCGTTATAACTGTTTTCGTTGCCGCCTTTTGTTCTCATAAATTCCTGGCCGGCATGGATAAATGATGTTCCTTGTGAAGTCAAGACAATCGAAGACGCTAATTTATGCATTTGTTTTAATACATCATCACTATCATTTGGATTCGTCTTCTTCAATTTATCCCACAATGTTAAATTATCATGTGCTTCAACATAGGTGATGGTTTTACTAGGTTCATCAGCAAAGGTTTTAATCGTGTCGCTATATTCAATACCGCCGACAACACCCTTTTTAATTCGGTTCTCCATGCCTGTCTTTCCATTAACAAACCCTTTATCAAGCTCATCGAAAACACTGCCTTTTAAGCCATCGCGAATATCATCGTTAAAATGGGCAATGCCTTCCATCTTGGTCGCATTCTTTTGGTTTGCCTTAAGCTCTGGATCGAGCGGTGTATTTAAATCCCATCCTTCACCGAGAACGATTATCGACGGATCAATTTTATTTAGGGCAGCACGGACTTGTTTCATCGTTTCAATATCGTGAATTCCCATTAAGTCAAAACGGAAACCATCAATATGATATTCTTTCGCCCAATAGGTGACGGAATCGACAATGAATTTACGCATCATTTTATGCTCTGATGCTGTGTCATTACCGACGCCCGTTCCATTTGCAAGTGTGCCGTCCTCGTTATAACGGAAATAATAACCCGGAACTAGCTTTTGAAAATTTGACTCTCCGGCATTGTACATATGATTGTAAACGACATCCATAATAACAAGCAGATTATTATCGTGGAGCGCTTGAACCATGGTCTTCATTTCATTGATCCGTACGGTTGGTGTGTATGGATCTGTTGAATAGGAACCATCCGGTGCGTTATAGTTTTTTGGATCGTAGCCCCAGTTAAATTGCGGCTGATCCAGTTTGGTTTCATCGACAGTATTATAATCGTACATTGGTAAAATTTGAACATGTGTGATGCCCAAGTCTTTTAGATGACTCAGCCCTGTGTTGACGCCGTTCGGCCCTTTTGTGCCAGATTCTGCAACGCCAAGGAATTTTCCTTTATATTGATTGCTTACACCGCTGTCAGCTGAAATCGTCAGGTCACGGATATGTGTTTCGTAAATAATTGCATCCTCCGGATTTTTAAATGCCGGCTTTTCGCTGTTCCAATTTTGCGGATTGGTTGCCGCTGCATCCATTACCGCCCCTTTATCACCATTAACCGAAACGGCTTTTGCATATGGATCGACCGCTTCATTCCAAGCATCGCCAATTTTCACCTTATAGGTATAAAGTAAGCCCTTTTGATCACCGGGTAATTCAACAGTCCAGGTGCCTCTTTCAGAACGGGTCATCGGGATTTCTGTACCAGTTTCTGAATTCCATTTTTCATAGGTTACTATTTTTGCTGCGCTGGCCGTTGGCGCCCATAAACGGAAGTTTGTTTTTTCCTTAGAATAGTTATTTCCAAGGTCAGCTCCTGAATAATAGAATTGGTCTTCAAAAGACTTGCTGCCAATTACTTTACCCATTTGAACGGTTGCCTCACCAAAGCCTTCTTTGCTTACCTTATAAACCTTAGTCAAGTCCAAGTCTTCTTTGGTTTTCAACTTCACTTTATTGGTTAATCCGTTCGTTAACTCCCCAATCGGTGCAACCTTTGCAATTTCAGCCCCGGTTAACTTAATGCCTGCATTTTCAGCATCACTCAAAGCAAACGGGAAATTGGTTTCAAATGTAATTTGATTTAGCTCATCAATCGCTGCCTTGACAATCCTCGGGTTGCGGTCAACCTTAGCCGGATTATCAAATATCCGGGCTTGTCCTTGAGCAAGCCAAACCTCGGCCTTTCCGTCGGCGGTAAATTTGGTGATAAATCTGTCACCATCTGTATCTTTGGCTGACCAGTCTTTTTTACGGACGATAAAGCCTACTTTCGTAGCCCCATTTAAGTTAGAAAGCTTGAGCGTTCCTTGCTTTCCGTATGATGTTTCATTGGATAATGACAATGCTTGACCATCGGATTTATCGGTCCATACCCAAATATCCCAATCATCATAATTAAGATCGTAACGGTAATAGTTGAAGCTAACTTCTAAATCATCGTATTTTGGTATATCTCGGTACTCTCCGTCAGGCGGACTGGTGTATATTTTATCATCACCATTCTTTATCCAAACCTCATCAGTTCCGTACCAAATCTGATCAATTATCCGGTCGCCGCCATCCTTTTCCCAGGCATCGGTACGGACAATAAAACCAACACGATTAAAATCGCCATCAAGCTCTACTTCTGCCACTTTGCCAAACTTGTCTTGACCGGTAAATGGATATACCTTGCCCTCCTTGCCATCTCCCCAAACCCAGAGATTCCAATCCTTTGTATCACCGGCTTTTGGCTGATAATGAATTTTTACCTTGGTTGTTACTTTTTGCTGAGCCACACGGACGTCAACTTTTCTCTCATCTAGTGCATGGAAAACAAACACATATTTATCAGAGTTCTCTGCTGTAAAGGTGAGGTTTTCCCCGTCCAGCCATTGTCCATCCTTAACAAATTTGAATTCTACCTTTGTACCCTTCGTTAAGGCAATCGGCTCGCTTTCCCATACTTTTTCGGCTGAATTATAGGTAAGCTTATCATTTGAGCTGTCCCACGAAAGCGGTGCTGATCCTCTTAATAAAACTTCTTTATATACCTTATTTCGATCTAGTGGTGTATCACTGTATTGCAGTAATCCTTCCACTTTATAGACCTTGAAGGATTTCCCGTTACTTGTAAACTTCAAATTTCCATTGCTATCATTTTTTAGTTCTTCCGATTCAAGCTGATTTTTCAAGGCAACATTTTTAATCTCTAACTGGTTATATAGTTGGTTGACATCAATTTCTTCTGCTTTGGAACCTTTATTCACAACGACAAGATATTGTCCATTTTTATCGGCTCTTTCATAGGCAAACAGATTTTGATTAGCCAATAAGGATTGAAACGAACCAGTTCTGAACGCTGAAACATCATTACGAAGTTTAATCAAATCCTTGTAATGGTTAAGCAGCTCGGAATTTTGGGCTGCAGGCTCCCATGGCATCATTTCGCGATAATAGCGATCCTTCCAATCCTGCACCGAATTTGGATCCTTGCTCATCGAAAGCCCGACTTCATCACCGTAATAGATGATTGGCGGTCCAGGAAGGGTGAACTGTGTCGCGACAGCGAGCTCCATTTTTTTGACATCTCCGCCCGCTTCATAAATAAAGCGCGGCTTATCATGGCTGTCAAGGAATGACGAAACTACATATTCAGCAGGGTATGTCGCGATATTTTCCTTCACGGTATTGCTTAGGTCGACCATTGATTGATCTTTCGCAAAGGTATTCACAAGCGCATCGTTCATTCCAAAATCTATTGCCCCATCAAGCTCACCGGCATAGGAATTGATTTTTTCTCGACTGTCCCAAATTTCCCCGAAAATATAAGCATTCGGTTTAAGCTCTTTAACCTTATGACGGAAATCGACCCAATAGCTATAGCTTGGCCCTTTTGCGTGATCCAAGCGGAAGCCGTCAAAATCAAGATCCTTTAACCAATATGGGACAACATCATTGATGAAATAATTCCTTACTTCGGGGTTGTCATTATTTAATTCCGGGAGTTCAGAAATTCCGGAAAATGACTTGTATTTATTGGGCCATTCTGTGAATGTATACCAGTTGTAATATGGACTTCCTTCACCCTTTGCCTTGGCATCCTCGAAAAATGGATTCTGTGATGAAGTATGGTTGGCAACAAAGTCATAGACAATCTTCATCCCTTTTGCATGCGCCTGGTCAACTAATTTCTTCAGGGTTTCCTTATCACCAAAGCGCTTGTCGATTTGCTTGAAATCAGCAGGGTGATAGCCATGTGAATATGGACCTTCAAAGACTGGCGAAATCCAAATGGTATTTACACCTAAACCCTTAATATAGTCGATTTTATTGATAACACCTTGGAGATCTCCGCCCATCCAGCCTTTTAATTTTTCATCATATGGCAGGTTTACTGTGGTTGGATCATCATTGGAGGAATCTCCATTGTTGAAGCGATCAACAAATACTTGATAGATGACTGCATCCTTTGCCCATTGCGGTGAGTTAAATTGATCAACATAATAGCCAAATGGTGTCGCTTCTTCAGGCGTTTGACTATTTGAATCGGCATATTGTGAACCAACTCCAGCAGTGCTCCAGACATCGGTAATATATTTTACAGCCGTTCCATTTGACTGTTTCGGAATGACTCCTTTAAAAACAGTTGTCGTAAGCCCGTTCTCAGTCGTTTCAGCACCTTTTTCCAGCTTTACGGATTTACCAATAACGGCTGTACCCCTGCCTCCAGCCGGGAAGGACCCATCTGCAGAATAATAGATCGCCCCTGCATCAACCGACCCGTAATGCTTTACAGTCACATTAACAGTTACATCATCATTACTAGTTGGGATTTCCGGGGTATACGAATTATTATTTTTGACATCTTTTGCGACAGGAACTGCATTCCAGCTTGAGACGGTATCCTGATATATTTTTCCGGATTTCGTAAAAACAGCTTTCCGTTTTACAGCAGTTTTTTCAGTAAGCTTTGCATCTCCCAACGAGTATAGATATTCAATCTCTTCTCCTTCATTGCCAGCAAGGGTTACCGACCATGTACCATCAGCAGTTTTCGTTAATGGCGTAACGGAGTAGTTAAAACCATTTAACGACGAGCCAACCGTTGGAACTGCCCAATCCGGTGTGTTCCCGGGCAGAACTACATTTAACGTTAATTTCCCAGTAAACTTCGAAAAATCCAAATTAACGTCGACAGTTCTTTCTTGATCAGGATGGAAAACGAAGATGTAGTCACCGGTTTGTGGCGGTGTAAACGTAAGATTGTCACCAGCCATCCACTGATCATTCATAACAAATTTGTATTCTACTTCTTTCCCGCCCTGTAATGGAATCGCTTTACTCTTCCAAGCTCCGGCGTTGGTATCGTACGTTAGTGGATGATTATCCGAACTCCAATCCAGTGCTTCAGCATTCCCGCGTAATACAACCTTGTCATAGGTTTTGTCTGCCGCCTTTACAATTTGTGCAAGCGGTGCCATAAAGGTGCTAAGCAATAGAACAAATGCCAATAACGTTGAAAATATCCTTTTCAAAAGAAAACCTCCCTCTTTTTATTCATCAGCGCAAACGCTTGCATAAAAAAACAAGAAAAAAGAAAACAGTGCAACCGTTTTCACTTATCTATTAGACTATCATTTTTATAATTATTTCTCAATTCATTCTTTTTAAATCATAAGATATTTTTTACAGAAAACTCTACTCTTTTGCTTTTGCGTAAATGATATATCGTTTTGGTGCATTACCGACATAACGAAACGGATAACAGGTCGTTACGATTAGTTCCTCCTCGTTATTTTGTAAGGTAATAATACTTGTATCATCGGCTTTTACAATTTTTGTATGGGTAATTTCATAATTAAAATTACCATATGGCATTTGCAGCCTGAGGAAATCGCCGATTTTCAGCTCGCCCAATTTTCGGAATACCGTATCCCGGTGCCCTGATAAGACAATTTGTCCATTATCGCCTGGAAAATAGGAGCCTTTATAATGACCGACACCTTTTTCAAGATCATCCGGATTTGTCCCCTCAACAATCGCTAATTCTGCTTTGATTTTTGGTATCGTTAACAGACCGACTGTATCTCCCATTTCTGGCGGCGGGCTGTTTTTATCTCTTTTTTGCGCCGGTTCCCCGGACTGCCCCGTGATGATTTCCTTTGCTTTCTCAAGAGACGCCTTTGTTTGTATTTTTACATCTACCATTTGCCAGATTCCGATTCCTAGAAAAATCAGACCCGCTAGAATAATAATCAATGGAAGCTTTGATTTCACCTTTAAATACCTTCCTTTTCAATAGGGCATTGTTAGTAACAAGTATAACAAAATGTTTTGGAAAGAACCATTTAAGTATTCTTCGTCAGTAAACAACAAAAAACCTTCTTTCCCAAGAAGAAAAGAAGGTTTTATAAATTTTAGTCGTGATCACTGCCGAAGAAGTTTCTGAATGCTTGCATCGTAGCATCGCGGTTAACTGCTGCGATTGAAGTCGTAATCGGAATCCCTTTCGGACAGGCTTGCACGCAGTTTTGCGAGTTACCACAGCCCTGCATTCCGCCGTCTTCCATAAAGGCATTTAAACGTTCTGATTTATTCATTTCACCGGTTGGATGGGCATTAAATAAACGAACTTGGTTAAATACCGCTGGTCCCATGAAGTTGGTTTTGCTATTAACGTTTGGACATGCTTCTAAACAAACACCGCATGTCATACATTTTGAAAGCTCATAAGCCCATTGGCGTTTTTTCTCAGGCATCCGCGGCCCAGGTCCTAAATCATAGGTTCCGTCGATTGGAATCCATGCTTTTACTTTTTTCAAGGAATCAAACATTTTGCTCCGGTCCACTTGAAGGTCACGGACGACAGGGAATGTTCTCATTGGCTCTAAGCGAATTGGCTGCGTTAATTGATCAACAAGTGCCGAACAAGATTGACGCGGCTTGCCATTGATCACCATTGAACAGGCGCCACAAACCTCTTCAAGACAGTTCATATCCCAAGTGATTGGGGTAGTAGCTTGTCCCTTTGCATTGACAGGGTTTTTACGAATTTCCATTAATGCCGAAATAACGTTCATATTCGGACGATAAGGAATTTCAAATTCTTCCTCATATGCAGTAGAATTTTCACTATCCTGACGCATAATTATAAATTTTACCGTTTTACTTTCCGCCATCTTTTCCCACTCCCCTTTCTATTAATGTTTTTTCGTGTAATCGCGCTCGCGCGGTTTTATTAACGAGGTATCAACATCAGCATAATGGAATTCTGGAGCAGTCCTTGCATCAACAAATTTAGCCATTGTTGTTTTTAAGAATTCCTCATCGTTCCGTTTAGGGAAATCAGGCTTATAATGAGCACCACGGCTCTCATTCCTGTTGTATGCACCAATCGTAATGACGCGGGCCAATTGCAGCATATTTTGTAATTGACGAGTGAATGCTGCCCCTTGGTTGCTCCATTTAGATGTATCATTAATGTTAATGTTTTTGTAACGTTCCAAAAGTTCCTGAATCTTTTCGTCTGTTTTTAACAACTGATCGTTGTAGCGAACAACTGTAACGTTATCTGTCATCCATTCCCCAAGCTCTTTATGAAGGACATAGGCATTCTCAGTACCATTTAATGACATAATAGAATTCCATTTTTCTTCCTGCTCTTTGACATGACGGTCAAACACGGAAGATGATACTGCCTCAGAACTCTTCTCAAGTCCATCCACATATTTAACAGCGTTTGGTCCTGCGACCATCCCGCCGTAAACAGCTGAAAGCAATGAGTTTGCACCTAATCGGTTTGCACCATGCTGTGAATAATCACATTCACCAGCGGCGAATAGTCCAGGAATGGTTGTCATTTGGTCATAATCGACCCATAATCCGCCCATTGAATAGTGCACAGCTGGGAAGATTTTCATTGGAACTTTTCTTGGGTTATCGCCCATGAATTTTTCATAAATCTCGATAATACCACCTAGTTTTACATCCAATTCATGGGGATCCTTGTGAGATAAATCAAGGAATACCATGTTCTCACCATTAATTCCAAGTTTCTGACGAACGCAAACATCAAAAATTTCGCGTGTGGCAATATCACGTGGAACAAGATTTCCGTAGGCAGGATATTTCTCTTCTAAGAAGTACCATGGTTTTCCATCTTTATATGTCCAAATTCGCCCGCCTTCACCACGTGCCGATTCACTCATTAAACGGAGCTTATCATCACCAGGGATAGCAGTTGGATGAATTTGGATCATTTCGCCATTTGCGTAAGTAGCACCCTGTTGATACACAATTGATGCTGCAGAGCCCGTATTAATGACGGAGTTTGTTGACTTACCGAAAATAATTCCAGGACCGCCGGTTGCCATAATGACAGCATCCGCTGCAAATGATCTAATTTCCATTGTTTTTAAGTCTTGGACAACAACCCCGCGGCAGACGCCATCGTCATCAACAACCGAACCCAGGAATTCCCAGCCCTCATACTTTGTAACCAAGCCGTCCACTTCATGGCGGCGAACTTGCTCATCCAACGCATAGAGCAATTGCTGGCCAGTCGTTGCACCGGCAAACGCTGTCCTGTGATGCTGCGTTCCGCCAAAACGACGGAAGTCTAGTAATCCTTCAGGAGTACGGTTAAACATAACCCCCATCCGGTCAAATAAATTAATAATAAATGGTGCCGCGTCACACATCGCCTTAACTGGAGGCTGATTCGCTAAGAAGTCGCCACCATAAACGGTATCGTCAAAGTGGATCCACGGTGAATCCCCTTCACCTTTTGTATTTACTGCTCCATTAATACCGCCTTGGGCACAAACAGAGTGAGAACGTTTAACCGGAACTAACGAAAATAGTTCTACCGGTGTTCCTGATTCTGCAACCTTGATGGTAGCCATTAAGCCTGCTAAGCCGCCGCCGACTACAATCACTTTACCCTTACTCATTCGTGACTCACTCCCTCAATCAAAAATACTTATTTTTCCGATCTCAACTTGTGATATCAAAACTTTGAACTTTGATAACTGTCCAGCTTCCGCTTTTCTATTAAACAAATGCAATTAGTGTTTGAACAGCAATAAAAGCTAGAACAACAAAAACACCAATTGTCACATATGTAGAAATGACTTGTGAACGAGGTGACACAGTGATTCCCCAGCTAACTAAGAATGACCATAAACCATTGGCAAAATGGAAAATGGTTGAAAGAACCCCAACTAAATAGAAAACGAACATAAATGGTGATGATAGAATATCATGCACCATATCATAGGAAACCTCGGCTCCAAAAGCTGCAGCTATGCGGGTTTGCCATACATGCCACGCAATAAAAATCAGTGTAATCACGCCTGATATACGCTGCAGTAAGTACATCCAGTTCCTGTATGTACCATACCTGTTGACATTGCTATTTGCGGTAAAAGCAATATAAAGTCCATAAATTGCATGAAATAGAATTGGTAAATAAATTACTACAGTCTCCAGAACAATCCGGAAAGGCAGATTTCCCATAAAATCTGCAGCCTTATTGAAGGATTCCGGTCCTCCTGTAATAAAATGGTTGACTACAAGATGCTGCACCAGGAATAATCCGATTGGAATAACGCCCAGCAATGAATGCAATCTGCGATTAACAAACTCTCGATTACCCGCCATTTTTTTACCCCCCTTTAATTTGTGAAAAATGATGTTAAGTTTCTACACTCTGTTATTCCCCTTCAAGAAAACCAAAGCATCACTGTGACAATAATGTGACATGTCCATTTTACTCCCAACATCAGGGAGCGTCAAGAAAACGGATACACAATTCTTTACTAAAAATAAAAATTTTTAAAATATATTGATATTATTATGGATTGGTATTTCTCTCCAATGTTTCACCGGATTATTTGATATTAACTAACATTCATTCTTTTTAATTGCCAACTTCTTACTGTAGGGATTTTCGTCTGTAAGGAAAAGATAATTATGATGGGAAACAAGTAAAAATATCGCAAAATAATAAAGTCATCTATTATATTTTCAAGGTTAACGGTTCTGAAATTAAACACAAATTGATATAATAGAATAATAGAAAGAGGGGAAACATGTGAAAGAAAGCCAAGTTGTTGATCAAAATCTAAATACTGCAGAACCAAGAACCATCACCATGTTCGGTTATGAAATAATCAGGGAAATCCTTTTACCTGAGATTCTAGGGAAAGATACCCCGGAAATCTTGTATTGGGCGGGAAAACTGCTAGCACGAAAATTCCCATTACCTGATTATGATAAAGTCATCGAATTTTTCGCTAATGCTTCATGGGGCCAGCTAGAAATAAAAAAGGAAAATAAAAATGAAATTGAGTTTGAACTAATCAGCCCTTTATTCGTGTCTCGTGTGAAATCAAAAGCAGAGAACTTTTTCCAGCTTGAAGCAGGCTTCCTTGCCCAGCAAATCCAAATGCAACAAGAAGTCATCGCTGAAACCTTTGAGCACCCAGTCAAAAAATCTAATAAAGTCCAATTCACCGTCAAATGGGATAACAAAGACCGAATTTAATTCCACGGTTCATTTTCAAGGTGTCAGGCACCGTCCCTTTCGGACGGTGCCTGACACCTTTTTCTAATTATTCCCAAGTTCAAATGCTTTGTGCAGGGCTTCTACTGCTTTTAGCATGTTTTTTTCTTCGACTACTGCTGAGACTTTAATTTCTGATGTGCTGACCATTTTGATTTGGATATTATTATTTGCTAGTACTTCGAACATTTTTGCTGCCACACCTGGGTTTGAAATCATACCAGAGCCTACGATTGATACTTTAGCTAATTTGTTTTCTGCATCGAGCTGCTCATAACCGAGCACGCCTTTATTATCTTCAAGTACATTTAATGTCTCAACCCAATCATTTGTATGTATGGAAAACGACAAATTGGCTGTTCCAGCTTCCGTTGTACTTTGGATAATAATGTCAACGTTAATATTATTTTGTGCAAGCGTGGTAAAAATTGTTGATAAACATGTTAGTGAATTGGTGAGACCTAATACGGTAACTCTCGTGATTTCATCTTCAAATGCGACACCGCGGACTACTAGATTTTGTTCCATTGCTGCTTCCCCCTCAATGACTGTTCCTTCGATTTTCTCCATACTTGAACGAACCTCAAGTTTGACCTGATAGTTTTTGGCAAACTCCACTGCCCTTGGATGCAGTACACCCGCACCTAAATTAGCGAGCTCGAGCATCTCATCATATGAAACAGATAGTAATTTACGTGCATCTTTCACATACCTTGGATCGGTTGTGAACACTCCGGTCACATCGGTGTAAATATCGCACTTATCTGCTTTTAGGGCCGCCGCCAATGCTACTGCTGTTGTATCAGAGCCGCCGCGGCCAAGCGTGGTGATTTCGCCGTCTTCTGTTATCCCCTGGAATCCGGCAACAATGACGACTTTACCCGCCGTTAGCTGGGTCTTGATGGCATCCGTATTCATTTTCGTGATTCTTGCGTTTCCATGGACTGGTTCAGTTACAATTCCTGCCTGCCAGCCCGTAAAAGAAACCGCATCCATACCTTGTTGATTTAAGGCCATTGATAATAGCGAAATTGTCACTTGCTCACCGGTAGAAAGGAGCATATCCATATCCCGCTTATTTGGCTGAGGCGATATTTCTTTTGCCAAGCCGACAAGCTGATCGGTCGATTTTCCCATTGCGGAAACGACGACAACGACATTATTGCCTCTTTCTATCTCCTCTTTCACACATGCTGCCACATTTAAAATTTTGTTTACACTACCGACGGAGGTTCCCCCGAATTTTTGTACAATAAGCCCCATACCTGACTTCTCCCTCTTTCAAATGAATACTTTATTTTTCCCCATTAACGCAAAAAAGCAATGAGAAGGGCATCTCATTGCTTCGTAAACACAAAAAAATATTGCGCACACAATGTAAGATAGCTCTCCAAGACAGACGTCTTGACAATCCGGTATTTATTCAACACAGGACCAGCAAAGAAAGAAATGAGATCTTCTTTACTTCGGCGAACCTTCCCTTTCATGATTCTTCTCAGAAGCTCATCCTTCTCAGAACCACTACTCTTGAAGCTCGCACCTCTACCTTCACTTTAATACGTAAAAGTGATAGTAAATTAAATTTTCATTTATTATAGCATGTTCTTTTTTTTCTGACAATCATTCCGCATGAAATTTATTGATTAACTCTTGTGCGACATTTATTGGTATTCCAAGTGCTGTGAATTCCTCCACGCCAGCTTCTTTCATTTTTTTCACTGAGCCAAACTGTTTTAACAAAAGTTTTTTCCGTTTCTCACCAATGCCTGGAATATCATCCAGTAACGATTGAAAGGCGCTTTTTCCGCGAAGCTGGCGGTGGAAGGTTATCGCAAAGCGGTGGACTTCATCCTGAATTCTTTGGAGCAAATAAAACTCCTGGCTGTTCCTTGCCAGCGGAACAATTTCCAACGGATTTCCATATAGGAGCTGGGAGGTTCGATGTTTTTCATCCTTCACAAGCCCTGAAAGCGGGATATCTAAGCCCAATTCATTTTCTAGCACATCCCTAACTGCCTCCACATGCCCTTTTCCACCATCTATTATAATTAAATCCGGCAGCGGCAGTTCCTCCTTTAAGGCCCGCGAATACCTCCTTCTTGTCACTTCCCGCATTGATTCATAATCATCTGGGCCCTTAACCGATTTTATTTTATATTTGCGATATTCTCGACTGTTTGCCTTCCCATCGATAAAAACAACCATCGCCGACACGGGGTCGGTCCCTTGAATATTGGAGTTATCAAATGCCTCAATCCGGTGAGGGGTATAGATTCCTAAAAGCTCGCCTAGGGTTTCTACCGCTTTTATTGTCCTATCCTCGTCCTTTTCAATTAAAGAAAACTTTTCATTTAGAGCAATTTTGGCATTTTTTATTGCCATTTTCACGAGGTCTTTTTTCTGCCCTCGCTGCGGCTGTAGAACTTTTACCTTCAATAGCTGTTCTGCTAGGCTTAGGTCTACTTCATCCTGTATTAAAATTTCCTTTGGTTTAAAGTGATTGGCTTTGGAATAGAATTGCCCAAAGAACGTCAAGATTTCTTCCTCCGGCTCGTTATAAATAGGAAACATGGAGACATCCCGTTCGATAAGCTTTCCTTGGCGGACAAAAAAGACCTGGACACACATCCAGCCTTTATCGACTGCATAGCCAAACACATCACGATCAGTGAAATCGGTCATCGTAATTTTTTGTTTTTCCATGATGGTTTCAATATGGATAATTTTATCGCGAAATTCCTTTGCCCGTTCGAAATCCAACTCTTCAGCAGCAGCGGTCATTTTTTCAGTGAGCTCTTTTTTTATTTCCTTATAACCGCCATTTAAGAAGCGAGTAATTTCGTCGGTCATTTGTTTGTATTGTTCTTCAGCAACTTCATTGACACACGGTGCCAGGCACTGCCCTAAATGGTAGTACAGACAGACGCGGTCGGGAAGCGTCGAACATTTGCGCAACGGGTAAATCCGGTCAAGCAGTTTTTTTGTTTCATTGGCTGCCGTAACATTTGGATAGGGACCAAAGTATTTGCCTCTGTCCTTTTTTACTTTTCTTGTGATGATTAATTTCGGATGTCTTTCCGCAGTCAGCTTTATAAACGGATAGGTTTTGTCATCCTTTAGCATGATATTGTATTTTGGGTCGTATTTTTTGATTAGGTTCAATTCCAGCAAGAGTGCTTCGATGTTTGAAGAGGTTACGATGTATTCAAAGTCTTCGATTTCGTTTACAAGCCTCAACGTCTTGCCATCATGCGAGCCGGTAAAATAAGAGCGTACACGATTTTTTAATACTTTTGCTTTCCCTACATAAATGATTGTCCCTTGACGGTCTTTCATTAAGTAGCAGCCAGGCTGATCCGGCAGCAGTGTCAGTTTTTGCTTGATAATTTCATTCATTTCCGGCCACTCCCATCCGTCTTTTTTTATCTATCTTATAAAATATTAATGCAAACGGCTAATAAAGGGAAGTGGGAGGTTTTGCAAAAAAATGATAATCGGTTTTGATTCAGTGTCCGGGGAGCTTGCCTTTCTCTTTTTGGTCAATGGGCCCGTTTCCTTTTTCCCTCTGCGCCACTTTTTTCTCTTTTCGGTTAATGGAGCCCCTTTCCTTTTACCCTCTGCGCCACTTTTTTCTCTTTTCGGTTAATGGAGCCCCTTTCCTTTTACCCTTTACGCCACTTTTTTCTCTTTTCGGTCAATGGAGCCCCTTTCCTTTTACCCTTTGCGCCACTTTTTTCTCTTTTCGGTCAATGGAGCCCCTTTCCTTTTACCCTCTGCGCCACTTTTTTCTCTTTTCGGTTAATGGAGCCCCTTTCCTTTTACCCTTTACGCCACTTTTTTCTCT
>NZ_JBHVSI010000008.1:211563-229894 GCF_042885335.1 Neobacillus sp. NPDC058068
TTTTCGGTAACATAGGGCCGATCTACGTGACACAACAACCCTTCTGCAAAAATAAAAAACCTTAGCGGGAGAAGTTCCAGCTAAGGTTTTTTGATGTTTCAAATGTTTATACGTGCTTTTCTAATACGCTTGCTAATGCATCTTTTGGCTGGAAGCCGACTACTTTATCAACGACTTCGCCATTTTTCATTACCAACAAGGTTGGAATGCTCATGACACCGAAATTAGCCGCTGTTTGCGGGTTGTCATCGACATCAAGTTTCGTGATTTTTACTTTATCGCCCATTTCTGCGTCAAGTTCTTCAAGAACGGGAGCGATCATTTTACAAGGTCCGCACCAAGGCGCCCAGAAATCTACAAGTACAAGACCTGAACCTGTTTCAGCAGAAAAGTTTTGATCTGTTAAGTGTGAAATAGTCATTTAAATTTACCTCCTAATAAATACTGAAATACTACGGAAAGTATAGCATTGATTGGAAAATCACGCTAATAAATTGCTCTCTCGTCATTTTCCCCTTGTTTTTTCCTAAGTATTCTTAAAAATTAGGCTCTGTTAAAAGTGAATGTTGATTTCCGTTCCAGGCGCGAGCGGTGAGCGGGGCGGGCGGTGAGCCTCCTCGGCGCTATAACGCCTGCGGGGTCTCACCTGTCCCGCTGCTCCCGCAGGAGTCTCGCGCCTTCCACTCCAATCAACATTGTGCTCAAAATCAACAATGTGCTTTAACACAGCCAAAAATTATTGAAGCGAGTGGAACAACAGCCGCTCGCTTCACCCTAAGTATTAAGAATGTACTTTTAGCTTTTTAAACTCTTCCGTTAATAACGGCACCACTTCGAATAAGTCACCGACGATTCCGTAATCCGCAATTTTAAAGATGTTTGCTTCAGGATCTTTATTGATGGCGACGATTACTTTGGAGTTGGACATGCCGGCTAAATGCTGAATCGCGCCGGAAATTCCACAGGCAATGTAAAGGTCTGGTGTAACTACTTTACCGGTTTGGCCAATTTGCAGGGAGTAATCACAATAATCGGCGTCACAAGCACCACGGGAAGCACCTACAGCCCCGCCTAAAACATTTGCTAATTCTTTTAGCGGTTCAAATCCTTCTGCACTCTTCACGCCGCGGCCGCCGGAGATAACCACTTTTGCCTCACTTAAATCCACGCCTTCACTCGCTTTTCTTACTACTTCTTTAATGATGGCGCGCAGGTCTTTGATGTCAACGGAAAGGGAGGCAACCTCACCGCTTCTGCTTTCATCCTTCGCTAATGGCGCAATATTATTTGGACGGACCGTCGCAAAAATTAACCCGTCGGTGACAATTTTCTTTTCAAATGCTTTACCGGAATAAATTGGTCTTGTAAAGACGATATTGCCGCCTGCCGCTTCAACGGCAACTGCATCAGAAATGAGTCCTGATGAAAGCTTGCCGGCAATTCTTGGTGCGAGGTCTTTTCCGAGCGCAGTATGACCTGCTACCAGCCCTTCCGGTTTTTCTTGGTCAACCACAGCTAGTAACGCTTGGGCAAAACCATCGGAAGTATATTGCTTTAATTTTTCATTTTCTATAACAACAACACGGTCTGCTCCATATTGTACCAATTCTGCACCTAAAGCGCTTACAGCTTCGCCAGCTAAAACACCGACTACTTCTCCGCCCTCTGCAATTGTTTTTGCCGCAGCAATTGCTTCAAATGATACATTTCTTAGTGAACCGTCACGAACTTCACCTAATACCAATACTTTTCTTGACATGTATGATTACCTCCTGAAAGAACAAATTTTTGAAAAAAAAACGATTAGATTACTTTTGCTTCCGTATGAAGAAGTTGAACTAGTTCTTTAACCTGATCATTTAGATCCCCGGTCAAAACCTTTCCAGCTTCTTTTTTAGGCGGTAAATAAATCTCGATTGTTTTCGTTTTTGCCTCAACCTCATCTTCTTCAAGATCAAGATCGTCTAATTCTAATTCAGCAAGCGGCTTTTTCTTCGCTTTCATAATTCCCGGTAATGAAGGATAGCGCGGCTCGTTCAGGCCTTGCTGTGCCGTTACTAATAGCGGCAGGCTTGTTTCAATGATTTCAGAATCCCCTTCAACGTCACGAGTGACCGTTACGCTGCTGCCATTAATTTCAAGCTTGGTAATCGTAGTCACGTAAGGAATGTTAAGCAGTTCGGCAACACGCGGGCCAACCTGTCCTGTTCCGCCATCTATGGCAACATTTCCGCCTATGATTAAATCAGCATCCTTATCCTTTAAAAATTCTCCGAGAATTTTTGCTGTCGTGAATTGGTCAGCATTTTCAACATCGTCTTCTGTATTTATGAGAACGGCTTTATCTGCACCCATTGCCAGTGCGGTCCGAAGCTGCTTTTCCGTTTCTTCGCCGCCAACAGAAACCACTGTTACTTCGCCGCCATTGGCATCGCGGACTTGGATTGCTTCTTCAATCGCATATTCGTCATATGGGTTGATGATAAATTCAGCACCATCCTCATTGATTCTTCCACCTTTAAGGACAATCTTTTCTTCGGTATCAAAAGTTCTTTTCATTAATACAAAAATATTCATGGTCATGGTCCCCTCCTAATATAATTTCGAGCATTCGCTCAGTTTGAAAGATTGGGAAAATTTAAAGTAAAAACAAACCTTTTGCGGTCAATCCGCTAAGGTAAGTTTATTCACCTTTAAAGTGAGGCTGTCTTTTTTCCATAAAAGCTTGGATGCCTTCTTTCGCGTCAGCCGAGACGAATACTTCGCCAAACAGCTCCGCTTCCTTTTTCATCCCTTCGTAAAACTCGGCCGTTTTCGCATAGTTTAATAGTTGAATAGCAGCCCGAATTGAGCCGGGACTTTTCTTGGCAATTTTAGCAGCCAGTTTATGGGCTTGCTCCAATACTTCTGCTTCTGGATAGGCATGATTGGCTAAACCGTATTGAACTGCCTCTACTCCAGTGATAGGTTCAGAGGTGAACAGCATTTCCGCTGCTCTGGCAGTGCCAACATATTTCGGCAGACGCTGCGTGCCGGCGAATCCAGGGATTAACCCAAGCTGCAGCTCCGGAAGGCCAAGTTTCGCGGTTTCGCTGACAAGGCGGATGTGACAAGCCATTGCGAGCTCCAATCCGCCGCCAAGGGCAGCCCCATGAATCGCCGCAATAATTGGCTTTGGAAATTTCTCCATGCGGTCAAACAAATCTTGTCCATACTTACCAAGATTGGCAAAACCTTCAGACGAGGTAACCGTGGTAAATTCTTTAATATCCGCACCAGCCGAGAAAAAGCGCCCTTCGCCATGAATGACAACGACCCGGATGTCACGATTCGGTTCAATTTCATCAAGGACTGCAGACACTTCCCTTAGAACACCAGATGAAAGGGCATTTGCCGGAGGACGCTGAAGCGTAATTGTCGCGATATTATCCTTACTAGACCATTTTAAGTATTCCAATTAAACTCCCCCTCTACTTAATTTTCAAGTGCTAGCGGCTTCTAAATCCATTAACCAAAAGACGATGGACTGGGGAAGCCAGCTTTGCGAGATCATATTTCTCCTCATTCATCACCCAGGATGTTGCGGTTTCATCAATCGTACCGAAGATCATTTGCCGGGCAAGTCGAACATCGAGGTCGTTTGAAAACTCTCCAGATTCAATGCCTTCGATAATAATCTTATCAATCACCTTTAAGTAGCCTTTGAGCACATCGTTAATTCGGAGCCGTAACTCCTTGTTCGATTGGCGCAGTTCTAATTGCGTGACGATGGCTAGGTGGTGGTCCGCTGAAAGCAGGCTGAAATGAGCTTCGACCATCATTAATAACTTCTCTATCGCCGTCCCTTTTCCTGCTATCATTTGATCTATTTCTTCAATAAAGTTCCCCATTTTTTCTTCAAAGAGGGAGATAAGAATGTCTTCTTTGTTTTTAAAATACAAGTAAATCGTACCGTCAGCCACTCCTGCCTGTTTAGCAATTTTTGATACTTGTGCCTGATGGTAGCCATTTTCAGCGATTACAATTACTGCAGCATCAATAATCTGCATGTATTTTGGCTTCATATTTTTCAATGCTATCCCCCCTTTGAAGTGATGAACTTAATAATCTAAAAATAAAAAAGAAAAATATGAATGAATCATCATTCATATTTTAATAATAGTTTTTAAAGTTATTTCTGTCAAGAAATTCTGAAAGTACTTCTTCATAATATTGCAAATTTTTCAATTAGACAAGCCTTTGTCCGCAAAAAAAATTGATTAGGCGTGCTTTTTGCTTTCTTCCTCTATTTTTTGGATTTCTTCATCCACAAGCATTCTCCTTAAAATTTTTCCAACAGCGGTTTTTGGTAATTCTGGCCTAAATTCATATAGCCGCGGCGCTTTGTAGGCTGCCAGATATTCTCTTGCGTATTCGTTTATTTCATCAACGGTAATCCTCGAGCCTTCTTTTAAAACAATATATGCCTTCACTGTTTCACCGCGGTATGGATCAGGTATGCCGGCAGCGACTGCCTCAAGGACATCCGGATGCTCATACAATACTTCTTCGATTTCTCGAGGATAAATATTAAAGCCGCCAGCAATAATCATATCCTTTTTGCGGTCGACGACATAAAAATATCCCTGTTCATCCATATAGCCAAGGTCACCAGTATACAGCCAGCCGTCGCGGAGGACTTCCTTGGTTTCTTCCGGGCGATTCCAGTAGCCTTTCATAATCTGCGGTCCTTTTACGACAATTTCACCAATTTCCCCTACAGGTATCGGCTCCCCATTATCCATCGTTAGTATCAAGGCATCCGTATCAGGGTATGGAACACCGATGCTGCCTTTTACTTTCGGAGCGTCCCACAGGAAGTTGGAATGGGTGACTGGTGAGGCTTCTGTTAATCCGTAACCTTCAACAAGCTGACCGCCGGTAACTTCCTCGAACTTTTGCTGGACTTCAATCGGGAGCGGGGCCGAACCGCTTATACAAGCTTCTATCGATGAAAGGTCATATTTTTTCAAATCCGGATGGTTTAACAAGCCAATATAAATCGTAGGTGCACCGGGAAATAGAGTTGGGCGCTGTTTTTCGATTGTTTTTAACGTGGTCAGCGCATCAAATTTCGGCAGCAGAATCATTCGATAGGCCATCTTAATCGACAATATCATGACCGTTGTCATCCCGTAAACATGGAAAAAAGGAATGATTCCGAGCACAGATCCTTCCCCTGGTTTGCATTTGTATAGCCACTTCTCAATCATTTCTGTGTTGGCGATTAAATTTTTGTGGGTTAACATGACACCCTTCGGAGAACCGGTCGTACCGCCTGTATATTGCAGTAAGGCCACATCTTCCTCGGCATCGAAATTGTATGCGGTTACTTTTTGTGGACTGCTAGTTAATATTTTCGTTAGCAGATGGATGTTTCCTTCATGCTTTACTTTAACAAGAATTCCATATTGTTTTTTCTGGATGAAAGGATATACGAGATTTTTTGGGAACGGCAGATAGTCTTTGATGGCAGTGACAATGATATGCTGTAATTCCGTTTTCGGCATTACTTTAGAAACACGCGGGTAGAGGATATCTAAGGTGATGATGGCTTTTGCTCCGGAATCCTTCATTTGATACTCAAGTTCACGCTCCGTATACAGTGGATTGGTTTGGACGACAATCCCGCCGGCTATCAAAATACCAAAATAGCTGATGACCGCCTGCGGTGTATTCGGAAGCATGATGGCGACACGGTCGCCTTTTGCAATACCAAGGGTTCCTTGCAAATAGCCGGCAAAATTTAAAGCATCTTTGTAAAGTTGTTTATAGGTCCATTCCTTCCCCATAAAATGAATGGCACTTTTTTCTGGAAAATTCTCAGCTGATTTCTGTAAGCAGTTCTGTACTGGTTCTGAGGAGTATTCAAGTGTGGCAGGAATTTCTTTTGGATATACGTCCAGCCATGGTTTCGACTCCAACATACAAACCTCCCTTTTTTCTTTATTAAATTATTTAAAAAATTCCAACAACCACCTCTATTATAGTACAGTATTTCACAAAATGGAAACCCCAGTTTCAACTCCCAAACCACGCGAGGAAAGGAATTTGCTATGAGTAATACATGCGGCTCTCCGCCATTTTTCCAAATAAAAAATCACCACTGAATAATTCCAGCGATGATTTTTCCATTAGGCAAAAAATATCATATATACGATTCCAATCAGCAAAAACAAGCCACATAATCCAAGAAGTACCTTAGCTAAAGTCTCCACAGTCTATTCTCCCCTTACGAAATTCCTGCACCAATCACATAAGATAAACCAATGGAAATGACCATTGAAATCAAACCTACTGCCCGATTATCATTTTGGATTTCATCGTCAATCTTAAACTTTGGCGTTAAAAATTCAAAGATAAAATAGCCGGTTAATAACAGGATAAATCCATATATCCCCCAGCCAACCATTGTCAGTAACGAATCGTGAAGGGCAATGGTATGGCGGAATATATTGGCGACGCCAAATATTTTTCCACCGGTGGCCATCGCCACGGCTAAATTCCCTTTTTTTATCTCTTCCCAATTTTTATATTTGGTTACCGCTTCAAAAACGGCTAAAAAGACAATCATACATAAAATGACAACACTATAATAGGCCGCGATTTGAATGTATTCGTTCTCCCAAAACTGATCCATAGCTTATCTCCCCGGACATTATTTAAATTCTACGATGGTTACCCCTGAACCACCTTCTCCGGCTTCTCCAAAACGAATTTTCTTAACGGAACGATGGTTTCTTAAATATTCCTGAACTCCCTGTCTTAACGCGCCAGTACCTTTCCCATGGATAATGGAAACACGAGGATAATTGGAAAGCAGGGCATCGTCAATATATTTTTCTACTTTTAGAAGTGCATTTTCATACCTTTCGCCGCGCAGGTCAAGCTCCAGTTTAACAATGGAATCGCGCCCATGGACAATTGACATCGGCTTTGTTTCCACTTGTTTCGGCGTACTCATATATTCCATATCTTTTTCTTTTACCTTCATTTTCAAAATGCCGATTTGAACCTGCCATTCATTTGCAGACACTCGTTCGACAAGCGTTCCTTTTTGGTCAAACGTAAGTACCTTGACTTCATCTCCCGGCATATACGCTTGTTTCTTGGCTTTCTTATTAGCCAGCTTTACGGATTTTTGGATTTCCGGCGCCGCTTCTTCCAAGCGCCTCCTAGCATCAATTAATTCATGTTCCTTAATTTCAGCATGTTTTTCGGTTCTCATTTTGCGCAGATCACGAATAACCTGCTCCGCCTCTTGTTTAGCCTCATCCACGAGGTCAGCTGCTTTTTCAGCAGCCTTTTCCAGCATCGCATCTTTTTTCTCGTAAAATTCCATCATTTGCTTTTGCAAGTCTTGATGAAGCATCTCAGCAGACTTTAAATAATCTCTGGCTTCTTGATGCTCAATTTCTGCCTGGCGCTTACTCGCTTCTAATGATGCAATCATGTTATCGATTTGATTCGTATCCTCGCTTACATGTGAACGGGCTGACTGAATAACCCGATCATTTAAGCCTAAGCGTTTCGAAATTTCAAAGGCATTACTCCGACCAGGTACCCCTAAGAGCAGCTTATAAGTCGGGCTTAATGTCTCAACATCAAACTCGACGCTGGCGTTCAACACCCCTTCGCGATTATAGCCATACGCTTTTAATTCCGGATAGTGAGTTGTCGCGATAACCCGTGCGCCCCGATTGTGGACTTCATCTAAAATCGAAATCGCCAATGCCGCTCCTTCCTGCGGATCGGTCCCGGCACCCAGCTCATCAAAAAGGACAAGGCTGTTGAAATCGACATGGTTTAAGATCTCAACAATATTGACCATATGGGACGAAAACGTACTTAAGCTCTGTTCAATCGATTGCTCGTCGCCAATATCGGCATAAACCGCATCAAAGACAGCAAGTTCTGAACCGTCATACGCCGGCACCTGCAATCCTGCTTGAGCCATTAACGAGCACAAACCCAGTGTTTTTAAGGTGACCGTTTTCCCGCCCGTATTAGGTCCGGTAATGACAATCGTGGTAAACTCTTTCCCGAGCATAATATCGTTGGCAACAACTTCATCGATAGGAATTAACGGATGCCGTGCTTTATATAGCGCAATTCTACCCTCATTATTCATCACCGGCATCGTTGCTTTGATTTTTTTTCCATATCTTGCTTTAGCAAAAATAAAGTCTAAATTCGCTAAGACAGCGACGATAACTTGAAGTTCGCCTTCATGCTCCGCAGCATGGGCCGAAAGCTCGGTGAGAATTCTTTCAATTTCAAGCTGTTCCTTGACACGAATATCCTGTAATTGATTATTTAGCTGAACAATCACTTGCGGTTCAATAAATAAAGTTTGTCCTGATGCACTCTGGTCATGAATAATTCCGCCGTAGTGACCACGGTACTCCTGTTTGACAGGAATCACAAAGCGATCATTTCGAATCGTGACAATCGCATCGGACAGCATTTTACTAGCATTAGAGGAACGAATCATGCTCTCAAGCTTTTCACGGACGCGTGATTCATTGGTCCTTAGCTGATGTCTTAATGAGCGCAATAGCTCACTGGCACTATCTAGCACCTCGCCGCTTTCATCAATGGCCAGTTTAATTGCTTGTTCAAGGTTCGTGAGCGGAATGATTTGCGCTACTTGTTCTAATAAAATCGGAAGTTCCGTTCTTTCCGCTGCAATATCCTCGATAAATCGCTTCATCTGCCGGCTGGCATGGATTGTACTTGCAATTTGGACGAGTTCGTGCGGACTGAGAACTCCGCCAATGACCGAACGCTTAATATGAGCACGGATATCATGAATCCCTGCGAGCGGGATCGTTGGTTTTATCCGAAAAACCGTCGCTGCCTCATCTGTTTCTGCTTGAAGCTTGACCACTTCTGCAAAATCAGTGGATGGCACCAGGTGTTTGATTTTGTCCTTGCCAAGTGAAGATGCGGCATGTTCTAACAGCTGCTCTCTCACTTTTGTAAATTCTAATACCTTTAGAACTCTATCTTGCATGGAGTTAAAACCTCCTCTTATCTATTATGCAAAAATTCAAGTAAGTCATTTTTATCAAGCGCATTTAGCACCGATGATTTTCTAATCCAGCCCTTTTTAGCAGTGGAAACGCCAATTTCCATATGCTTTAAGGTATCCAATTTGTGGGCGTCCGTATTGATGAGAATCTTAACACCGGCCTCTTGCGCTTTCCTTAAATATTCGGCCGCTAGGTCAAGCCGGTTCGGGTTGGCATTTAATTCTAACGCGGTATTCGTTTCCTTTGCCAGCTGGATAAGCAAATCGATGTCAACATCATAGCCTTCACGGCGGCCGATTTTTCTGCCAGTTGGATGGGCAATTAAATCGACATGTGCATTGGTTAAGGCTGACTTAAGCCGCTCCATAATCTTTTCTCTTGATTGGGTAAATGCTGAATGAATCGAAGCGATGACGAAATCCATGTCAGCAAGTATTTCATCATCATAATCCAAGGTGCCATCAGGTAATATGTCCATTTCAACACCGCGAAGGATGAGGATATCATCATATTTTTTATTCAAATTCTTGATTTCCTCTCCCTGTTTCAAAAGCCGCTCGCGTGTGAGTCCATTTGCCACCTTAAGATATTGTGAATGGTCGGTGATCGCCATGTATTGATAACCGCGGTTCCGGCACGCTTCCACCATTTCTTCAATTGTATGAACTCCATCGCTCCAGGTAGTGTGCATATGCAGATCGCCTTTAATATCTTCAAGCTTGATAAATTCCTCATTGGCGCTGAACATTTCTACCTCTTTCCCGTCCTCTCTGATTTCCGGAGGAATAAATGGAAGGTCAAAATGCTTGAAAAATTCCTCTTCTGAAGTGAATGTACGGATTTCCCCAGACTCCACGTCCTCCACACCATACTCGCTGATTTTTTCGCCGCGTTCCTTGGCAAGCTGCCGCATCCGGACATTATGTTCCTTTGAACCAGTAAAATGGTGTAAGGTTGTAATAAATTCCTCTGGTCTCACAAGCCGGAAATCGACGGAGATATCAAATTCATAGCCTAGAACAATGGAAACCTTAGTATCACCGGCACCAATCACTTCTTTGATATCAGGCAATTGGAGCAGCTGCTCGCGAACTCGATCAGTGTTGTCGGTCGCAATAATAAAATCAAGGTCTTTAATGGTCTCGCGCATTCTTCTTAGACTGCCTGCCCGTGAAAAACGGTTAATCTCCGGTATCACAGCAAGCTGTGCTTCTATTTGGTCTGCTATCGGCAGCATATAGGCAATTGGGAGCCTGTCAGGTCTTGAACCAACGCTGGCGATGGCACTTAAGATTTTCTCTTCGGTTTTTTTGCCAAAACCAGCGAGTGCTTGTACCTTCCCTGCCTCACAGGCTGCCTTTAAACTGGAAACATCGATAATTTCTAATTCCTTGTATAGTTTGGCGATTTTCTTGCCGCCAAGACCCGGCAGCTGCAGTAACGGAATCAATCCAGCAGGGACTTCTTCCTTCAGTTCTTTTAATACCGAGGAAGATCCTTCCTTTATGTATTCATCAATTACGGCAGCTGTCCCTTTGCCGATTCCCGAAATACTGGTATAGTCCTCAATGTCCTCTAAGCTGCGTTCATCGATTTCAAGAGCATTAGCTGCCTTGCGAAAAGCCGAAACCTTAAATGGGTTCTCTCCTTTTAATTCCATATAAATCGCAACCGTTTCTAATAAACGAATTAATTCCCTTTTATTGATTGCCATAATATCCACCTTCCCCCGAAGTTTAGCATCTTCATTTTATCTTATTAAGGTTAAAAAAGAAAAACTTCTCTGCTAAGGAGAAGTTCAAGCAGCTGAATATACTTTTCACAGGCCTTTGATTTGCTGTGAAAGGATTGGCGTGTGATTGACAATTGCCTTTGCCAATACAGAATGGTCCAAATGAGTCTGAATCATTTCGATTGGAATTAAGGCAGCAATATATAATACAATAAAAATAATTAAGTAGACTTCACAAAAACCGAACAAGCCGCCAGCCCATACATTCAACTGCTTTAGTACAGGTAAATGCGCAATAAAATCAAGCATGGAACCGATGATTTGGAATAAAATCTTAACAGCAAAAAAGATTATCACAAAGGCAATTGCCCGGTAGAAGGCCGTTTCTACATCAGTAGAGTCTGTTAATAATTTTAATGTTGTCCCTTCGCTAAACTTCGGGTAAGGTATCCAAAGAATTAGCTTTGGCGCCAGTTGATCGTAGTATAAATAGGCAACAATATATGCAATAATAAAACTTGTTAAATGTACAAGCTGGAGGATAAAGCCTCTTTTAAGGCCGACAAAGAATCCCATGATTAAAAGTATGATAATAATTAAATCAAACATAATTTTTTAGTCCTTTTCCTTTTGTAGTTCTGCTTGCAGTCGTTCTAATTGATCCTTTAGTTTAATATAATCATTGACAGCATTTACCGCTGTTAATACAGCAAGTTTACTGACGTCAAGAGCTGGATTCTTAGAATTGATTTCACGCATTTTATCGTCAACTAACGCGGCAACAAGCCGAATATGACTCGAGCTTTCCGTTCCCATTATGACGTAATGCTGTCCGTAAATATCAACGGTGGTTCTATTTTTTTCTGTTTTTGACAAAGTAAATGCTCCCTTCAAAGAATCCTACTCTATATCATAACACGAACGTATGGATGTGGAAAAGTCAAACCTATTTAAGTGAGTCGGATATATTTTAGTAGAAATGTGGTGTTTTTATAGTGGGAAATGTGGTAATTAATCTGGGAATGGCCGAAATCATGAAAATGCACGATTATTACAGTAAACAGTTAGTCGATAAAAATCCACCAGGAAGTGTGTTCGCCGCGAAAACTCCTGCCTGTATGGTCACAGCTTATAAATCTGGGAAAGTTCTATTCCAAGGGAATGATTGTGAAAAAGAGGCAGGGAAATGGGGCGGCGCTGGTGGTGGCGCAGGTGATGCTCGAGGCGGTGGTGCCAGGGGCGCTGGCGGTGCCGGAGTGACTGCTAAAAAGCCCGCCGCTGCCAAAGGAAAATCTGCGGCGAAGGGCGACCTGCCCATAGGTATCGGCGGGATGTCCGCCATCGGATCAGATGAAGTCGGAACGGGTGATTTTTTCGGGCCGATTACTGTTGTTGCGGCTTATGTAAAAAAGGAACACATTCCATTATTAAAAGAATTAGGTGTCCGAGATTCGAAGGATTTAGGCGATGAAAAAATCGTGGCGATTGCCAAGGTTATCAAGGATGTCGTTCCCTTCAGCCTGATGACACTGAAAAATGATAAATACAATCAAGTGCAGCAAGCAGGTTGGTCCCAAGGAAAGATGAAGGCTGTTCTTCATAACCAGGCAATTTTAAATGTGTTAGGAAAAATTTCACCAGAGAAGCCGGAAGTGATTCTTATTGATCAATTTGTCCAAGCGAGTACTTATTTTCAACATTTAAAAAACCAAAAAGCGATTGCAAAAGAAAATGTTTATTTTAGCACGAAAGCGGAAGGCATTCATCTGGCGGTCGCGGCGGCCAGCATTCTCGCCCGATATGCTTTTATTCAATATATTGATAAGCTTGGCGAGGCCGCGGGCTTTAAGATTCCGAAAGGCGCCGGGGCACAGGTTGATGTCGCGGCTGCCAAGTTGATTGTAAATAAGGGACGAGACATTCTACCTTCGTTTGTAAAGCTTCACTTCGCCAATACCGATAAGGCACTGGCGCTTGTCAATAAAAAACGTAAATAGGGTATGGAGGGGTTTTTAGTGGTGAATAGACTCAGTGATGCGGAAATAACGACAGCTGTTGCTGAATTAACGGGCTGGAAATTAGACGGTAAATTTATTGTAAAAAAATATCGTTTTCGGGAATTTTTAAAGGGTGTAGCGTTCGTTAATGAGATTGCCGAGCTTTCCGAAGAAAAAAATCATCACCCGTTTATCGCTATTGACTATAAATTGGTGACACTCCGGCTGACTTCCTGGAATGCAGGGGGATTAACTGATTTGGATGTCGCCTTGGCGAAAATGTATGATGAAATTTATGGGAAAATGTAACATAAAGAGGCTGCCCTGCAAGTTAGTTGCAAGACAGCCTCTTTTTAAAGAAAAAGCCAGCCCGAAATACAAGTTTCGAGCCAGCCTTTAAAAATTAACCTCTTAACACTGCACCGGCCTTTTCTTGTAAAGCACTTAGTACACGTTCATGAACCTTGGTAACCTCTTCATCCGTTAAAGTACGTACAGGGTCAGCATATTTTAATGAGAAAGCAATCGACTTCTTGCCTGCTTCCATCTTGTCTCCCTCATATAAATCAAATACTTCAGCTTCCTTCAGAAGCGGAGCCCCTTCATTTACTATAATTTCCCATAAGGTGCCTGACACCGTTTCTCTGTTTACCACAAGGGCAATGTCTCTTGTGATGGATGGGAAGCGTGGGATGGTTTCGTATTGTAATACTGATGCCTCTGCTTCAAGGACTGCTTTTAGTGATAGTTCGAATACGTAGGTGTCTTTTAAATCAAGCTCTTTTTGGATGCTTGGGTGTACTTGACCGACGAAGCCGATTTTTTCACCATTCAAGCGGACTTCTGCGGTACGGCCAGGATGCATGCCATCTAACTGTACCTGAACATATTCTACTCGCTCCACAAGACCAAGCTTTGCAAACATTCCTTCTAAAATCCCTTTAACAACGAAGAAGTCAACCGCCTTCTTCTCCCCTTGCCATGAATGGCTATGCCACAAGCCAGTAACCGCTCCCGCTAAATGCTCTCTCTCAACAGGTAGTGCCTCATCCCCATTTGATAAGAATACCGAACCTGTTTCATAAACGGCCAAGCTATCGTTTTGGCGTGCACTATTGTATTTAAGGACTTCCAATAGCTGCGGCATAATGCTTAAACGAAGAATACTGCGCTCTTCGCTCATTGGCATTGCTAAACGAATTGTATCGCCTTTTTCTAGGGCAAATTGGGTAGCTTTTTCTTCACTTGTTAATGAGTACGTTACAGCCTGGTACAAGCCTGCACCCTCAAGGTATTGACGGACTTCACGACGCTTCCTCTGGTAGTCTGACAATCTGCCTGGAGTGGATGAACCAATCGGCAATGTCTTCGGAATATTATCATACCCGTAAAGGCGCGCAACCTCTTCCAATAAATCTTCTTCAATTTTAATATCACCGCGGCGCGTTGGTGCCGTAACTGTAATCGTATCTTCCTCGATAGAAACTGCGAATTGCAGGCGGTCAAAGATTTCTTTAATATCCTTCATCACTAACTCTGTTCCAAGGACACGGTTGATTTTTTCAAGCGTAATCGAAACTACTGCTGGTTCAACTGTAAGTGTATCAGCCTCAGCAGCTCCTTCTAAAACTTCACCGCCGGCATACTTCGCCATTAAATATGCCGCACGTTCGCCAGCTGCACGAACGCGGTTTGGATCAACGCCTTTTTCAAACCGGGCGCTTGCCTCACTTCTTAAACCGTGGTCTTTCGATGCTTTTCTTACGGCAGCCCCTTTAAAATAAGCTGATTCTAATAAAACTGTCGTTGTGTCGGAAGTTACCTCTGAATTTGCTCCGCCCATTACACCGGCAAGGGCTACTGGCTCGGTTCCATTTGTAATCACAAGATGGTCTGTTGTGAGTGTCCGTTCCACATCATCAAGTGTCACAAATTTTTCGCCATCGGCAGCACGGCGGACAAGAATTTCTTTGGATCCTAAACGGTCATAGTCAAACGCATGAAGCGGCTGGCCATATTCTAATAAAATATAGTTCGTAATATCAACAACATTATTATGCGGTCGGATACCGGCTGACATTAAGCGCGTCTGCATCCATAGTGGCGCGGGGCCGATTTTTACTTTTTTAATCATTTTTGCCACATATAATGGGTTATCCTCTTCTGCTTCTACAGTAATTTTTACGTAATCAGAAGCTTTTTCAGCAACTGGCTCTAAACTAGTTTCCGGAATTTTTACCTCTCTGCCTAGAATTGCTGCCACTTCATAAGCAACACCCAGCATGCTTAAGCAATCTGCGCGGTTAGGCGTCAAACTAAGCTCAAGGACCTCATCATCCCTATTTAACAAGCCAAGGGCATCGACGCCCACCTCAGCATCTGTTGGAAAAACAAAGATACCCTCGGAATATTCTTTCGGAACAACTTTGCCTTCCATTCCTAGCTCAGTAAGGGAGCAAATCATTCCATTCGATTCCTCACCGCGAAGCTTCGCCCGTTTAATTTTAAAATTACCCGGTAAAACGGCACCAGTTTTGGCTACAGCAACCTTTTGTCCTTGCGCCACATTCGGTGCTCCGCAAATAATTTGCACTGGCTGCTCTTCGCCGACATCAACAAGACATTTACTTAATTTATCGGCATTTGGGTGCTGCTCCCGTTCTAATACATGACCGACAACAACACCTTTAATACCTTCGTTAAGGATTTCTACTCCCTCAACTTCAATCCCGCTTTTGGTAATTTTTTCAGCTAATTCAGCTGCTGTTACTCCAGATAAATCGATATAATCTTGGAGCCATTTATATGAAACGAACATTTTGTCAACCTCCTATTCTTCTACCGAAAACTGTTGTAAGAATCGTACATCGTTAGTATAGAAATGTCTGATATCATCGACACCGTATTTCAACATCGCAATCCGCTCTGGTCCCATCCCAAAGGCAAAGCCAGTGTATTTTTTCGAATCATAACCAGCCATCTCAAGGACGTTTGGATGAACCATGCCGGCCCCAAGAATTTCAATCCAGCCTGTTTGCTTACAAACGCTGCAGCCCTTGCCCCCGCAAATTTTACAAGAAATATCCATTTCAACAGACGGTTCTGTGAACGGGAAAAAGCTAGGTCTTAAGCGGATTTCGCGGTCGTCACCAAACATTTTTTTCGCAAAAACTTCTAATGTACCTTTAAGGTCGCTCATGCGAATATTCTCGCCAACGACAAGGCCTTCGATTTGCATGAACTGGTGGGAGTGTGTCGCGTCGTCATTGTCACGGCGGTACACTTTACCCGGACAAATAATTTTGATTGGACCCTTGCCTTCATGCTTCTCCATCGTCCGCGCTTGGACTGGCGATGTGTGTGTGCGCAGAAGGATTTCCTCCGTGATATAGAAGGAGTCCTGCATATCGCGGGCAGGGTGCCCTTTCGGTAAATTAAGTGCTTCAAAGTTGTAATAATCCTGCTCAACCTCAGGACCTTCGGCTACATGGTAACCCATCCCAATAAATAAGTCTTCAATTTCTTCAATAATCCTTGTGAGCGGGTGGTGGTTTCCTACTTTCACTGGGCGTCCTGGAAGCGTAACATCAATACTTTCAGTCGCGAGTTTTTCAAGGACAGCAGCCTCTTCCAACCCTTTTTGTTTGGCTTCGATTTTCATGGCAATCGCTTCGCGGACTTCGTTGGCGAGTGCCCCCATGACTGGACGCTCTTCAGCGGAAAGCTTGCCCATTCCGCGCAGCACTTCGGTGATTGGACCCTTTTTTCCTAGGTAGGCGACGCGAATGTCATTCAATTCTTTTAAGCTTGCAGACTGATCAATCTTTTGAATAGCCTCTTCCTGCAATTCCTTCAAACGTTCTTGCATGTCTATTCCTCCTTATTTTTTGAATGATTAGATTGGTGTCAGGCACCATTAATAATACAAAGGCAGTAGAAAGGGTGTCAGGCACCGAAGAAAAACAAAAAAACCCCATCCCTGGAAAGGGACGAGGTTTATAGTTCGCGGTACCACCCTTGTAAACACGATATGTATAAAACACAAGTGTTCGCTTCATTCGGATAACGGCTTATGCCGGTGCATCTTTACATTCTTCTTAGAAAAATGGTCCCGATGCCAACTCAGGAGGTGAACTTCTCATGTCCGAACCATAAAAGTGCTTTCAGTCGCGGCACTTTCTCCCTAAATGGTCAACAGACAAGATACTTTTCTCCGTCATCGTCTTTGTAATAATTAATTGTTCACTATTATACAATAATTTTCAGTAAAAGGTCAAACTTGTTTGCGCCTATTTTTTTAAATAATAGAGAAGGATTCCCGTTGCAACAGCTACATTTAGCGACTCACTCTTGCCGTAAATCGGTATATACAGATTGGCAGTTGTGTTGGCAAGGAAATCTTTGCCGACGCCGTTTCCTTCATTTCCAACAATCAATGCAAAAGAATCACCGCTGGAAATATCAGTATAAGCGGATGCCCCTTCAAGTGCTGTCCCGTAAACGGGAATATTTTTTTCTTGCAGTTTGTCCATCCATTCATGGAGGTCGCCTCTGATAATTGGAAGGTGAAAATGGCTTCCCTGAGCAGACCTAAGCACCTTAGAGTTATAAATATCTACGCTCCCGCGGCCGACAATCACGGCGTCAATACCGGCTGCATCAGCGGTGCGAATCATCGTACCGAGATTTCCTGGATCCTGGACGGCATCGATGAGTAGCAAGGATTTTGCATCATCTGCTTGCGGATTCTCTTGGCGGCAAACTGCATAAATTCCTTGCGGTGCTTCAGTGTCAGATAATGAATCGGAAATCTCTTCCGTTATTGTTGTTACTTGCGTGGAACCTAAGTCCCAGCGCGGCGGCAGGCCGACTTTTTCAGAAACGATAATTTCCGAAATTTGCTCTCCCTGTTTGATTGCCTCCTCAACTAAATGAAAGCCTTCAACTAAAAACGTGCCCGACTTATCCCGCTCCTTTTTCGTTAAAAGCTTTTTCCATTGTTTTACCTTAGGATTATTGACAGATTCTATATGTTTCAAAACTGGTTCTCCTTTTTAAAAATCTCACCTGACTTTATCATAACAATAATACATAATAAAACCAAAAATAGAAAACATATTAAAGAAAGACAGGATAAAAAGGAGTGTGGGGTTATGAACTTAAATTTACGAAATGCGATTATTCACAATGTTACTGGTAATTCTCAAGATGAATTAGAGGATACAATCGTTGATGCGATTCAAAATGGGGAGGAAAAAATGCTCCCTGGTCTCGGTGTATTATTTGAAGTCATTTGGAAAAATTCATCTGAAGAAGAGAAAAAGGAAATGCTTTCAACCCTTGAAAGTGGGTTAAAGTAAAAATCTCCCTAAGCTGCCATCATCAATCGGCAGCTTTTTTTATATAGGCTGTGTTAAAGCACATTGTTGATTTTGAGTACAATGTTGATTGGAGTGGAAGGCGCGAGACTCCTGCGGGAGCAGCGGGACAGGTGAGACCCCGCAGGCGCTTTAGCGCCGAGGAGGCTC
>NZ_JBHVSI010000009.1:0-66479 GCF_042885335.1 Neobacillus sp. NPDC058068
TTCGGTCCCTATCCGTCGTGGGCGCAGGAAATTTGAGAGGAGCTGTCCTTAGTACGAGAGGACCGGGATGGACGCACCGCTGGTGTACCAGTTGTCTTGCCAAAGGCATCGCTGGGTAGCTATGTGCGGACGGGATAAGTGCTGAAAGCATCTAAGCATGAAGCCCCCCTCAAGATGAGATTTCCCATAGCGTCAAGCTAGTAAGAACCCTGAAAGATGATCAGGTTGATAGGTCAGAGGTGGAAGCGCGGCGACGTGTGGAGCTGACTGATACTAATCGTTCGAGGACTTAACCAAATGATTATTCGTTTTTACAAAAACTTCTTCTGCATTATCTAGTTTTGAGGGAATGAAACCTCAAGTAAATATAGTCTGGCAGTAATGGCGAGAAGGTCACACCCGTTCCCATACCGAACACGGAAGTTAAGCTTCTCAGCGCCGATGGTAGTTGGGGCAGGCGCCCCTGTGAGAGTAGGACGCTGCCAGGCTGTATACATAAATGGAGGATTAGCTCAGCTGGGAGAGCATCTGCCTTACAAGCAGAGGGTCGGCGGTTCGATCCCGTCATCCTCCACCATAATTGAATTACATATTTGGCGGTGTAGCTCAGCTGGCTAGAGCGTTCGGTTCATACCCGAAAGGTCGGGGGTTCGACTCCCTTCGCCGCTACCAAATGATTTTAGTGATTGTTTTTTATAATGGAGGAATACCCAAGTCTGGCTGAAGGGATCGGTCTTGAAAACCGACAGGCGGGTCATACCGCGCGGGGGTTCGAATCCCTCTTCCTCCTCCATATTTTATTTACTATTTCCTATTTATTTTTTATCGTCGCGGGGTGGAGCAGTCTGGTAGCTCGTCGGGCTCATAACCCGAAGGTCGCAGGTTCAAATCCTGTCCCCGCAATATACAAAAATATGAACTTTAGTTCCTATTTACCAAAAAAATCCCTTCTGTGTAGACAGAAGGGATTTTTTTTAATATTGTCCTATCATTTGTAAACGAAACTTCTCGTAAATACCTGTGTTAGAAAAAAGGATTTTTGAATCTTCCCTCCAATAATTCTAATCGTATTTTTATCTACCAATAATACGCTATCCTACTCTGAGCAATACTTCCTAATAATTATTGCCAAAACGGTTGATGGAGAAACGGTAACCGTAAACGTCAGTTCATTTAAGGCGGGCGAACCGGTAACATTATCCTTCGACTTAGATCAAACGAATTTGACTCCATATTTAGGAGCTATGGGACACGTCGTGATTCTTAACGAATATGGTAAGGAGTTTCTTCATGTTCATCCATCAAATGAAAATAAGCCTACTTTTGAAACATCGTTCGATAAGCCTGGTATCTACAAAATCTGGGCTGAGTTTAAACAAAATGGAAAAGTAAGGGCGTTCCCGTTTGTTTTCGAAATAAAGAATAAATGAAAGACTATGAAACCGTTGTTAGGCGGTTTTTTTCATCTATTAATATAGGAAGTACATGCTGTGGTGATTTAATTAATTTTTAATCCAAGTTAATAATCTTAAAATTTGGAAGGGGCCATTCCAAGAAATAATAAAGCCAAACAAGAAAAATGCTGCAACAGCTAAAAGCTTCATTTTCCCTTGTTCTCTTTTGAACATTGCACTAAAGCTTAACATCAACCCAATAAACAATACAACAAATCCCGTTAGCATTAGAGGTTCGATATAGTTTGAATAAATATAAGAGGAACCAAGGACCAGTAAACCAATTACAGCAAATACAATGGATAGTTTACTAAGCGTTTTCATAAAACACCCCTTTTTCTAGTAAATTATACCAATTACCATTGTGGTAAGCAAATAATTATTGAGGAGTTATAGCAATTGATAATAAAGGAGTGAAAATTAGATGTTGGGAAGGTGTTAGCATCGTTTGTGGAGTAACTACATTAACGAGGTTCAAGAGTTAAAGATGAGGGCTGTTTACAGCATCTCTTTTTCTTTTTGTGCTAACTGGCCGGATAGTCGAAGAAGGAATATGTATTCACTTACAGAATATACATAATTAGGTAATATGAAGGTGGGAGCTTAAATGGATAAGTGCAGTACCTTGGCCCTGCTCGGCTCCAATGGGGCGGGCAAGACAACGGTTGTCAAAGAAGATTACTTACGGAATAATGGTGACTTTGAATTTGATGAAACGGAGAATAAACGTCCGATGACCAATTGGCTCTAAGCGCAGGACATATCCATAGGGCTGATAAAAAAGTATAGAGAGGGAAAAACAAATGAAAAAGATTACAACGGTACAAAGCAACAGCGGCTTCTCCGAAACTGGGCTACGCAGAATGCGCGACGTGCTGGCACGGCATGTCGAATCCGGGAAGATTCCTGGGCTCGTCGCCCTGGTCAGCCGGTACGATGAGACGCACGTCGAAGCGATCGGGACGATGCGCCATGACGGTGGTGCGCCGATGCGCCGGGACTCGATTTTCCGGATGGCCTCGACGTCCAAGCCGGTTACGATCGTGGCGGCGATGGTCCTGCTCGACGAGTGCAGACTGCGGCTGGATGACCTGGTAGAGCAGTGGCTGCCGGAACTCGCCGACCGGCGGGTGCTGAAGCGGATCGACGGCCCGCTGGACGATACCGTGCCGGCGCGGCGGCCGATCACCGTACGGGACCTACTGACCTCCACGTTCGGGCTCGGCATGGATATGACGTCGCTGGGCACTCCAATCATGAACGCGATCTTCGCGGAGGGGCTCACGCCCAATCTACCGGAGCCGGTGCCCGAGCCGGATGAGTGGATGCGCCGCCTTGGCGCGCTTCCGCTGATGCACCATCCCGGAGAGCGCTGGCAGTACCACATTAGCAACGATCTACTCGGCGTGCTTGTCGCCAGGGTCACGGGCCAGTCGTTTGAGACGTTCCTGCGGGAACGCATCTTCGACCCCCTGGGCATGAAGGACACCGGTTTCCACGTGCCCGCCGACAAGATCGACCGACTGCCAACCCTCTACGCCCCTGACCCGCAGACCGGAGAGTTCATAGTGTGGGACGAGGCCAAGGGGGGACGCCACAGCCAGCCTCCAGCGTTCCAGGGCGGTGGCGGCGGACTGGTTTCCACCGTCGACGACTACCACGCCTACTTCCGGATGCTGCTGAATCACGGGATGCACGGGACCGAACGGATCCTATCCCGGCCCGCCGTCCAGCTGATGACCACCAACAGCCTCACACCCGAGCAACAAGCCGCCCGAAACGCCATGGCCCGCGACAACGTCCATGTGTCATTCGGCCAAGGGCAGCACGGCGGCTGGGGCTTCGGGATGGCGGTGCGCACCTACCGTGGTGACTACGCGTCCATCGGCCAGTTCGGCTGGGACGGCGGAAGCGGCACCGCGACGTACGCTGACCCGGACAAACAGCTCATCGGAATCCTGCTCACCCAGGTCGGGGCGTCTACTCCGGATTCAACGCAGCTTATCCACGACTTCTGGACCATGGTCTACCAGGCAATCGAAGACTGACACCGAGCCGGCGGTTCTTCGTTCGTTTAAAAAAAGGCCGGTGAATTTCATCGACCTTATTGGGGCAGAACCATGACGTGGCGAGGAGTTGGTTGGACGGAGTGGAAGCGGGCAGGGGCATGGCCGCAAGTCCTTGGAGGTCTATTCAATGCTTGCAATCACCGATGCCCAGCAGGGATATAACGAGGTCATCAATAAATAATTCCCCATTTAATTACATCTACATTGCGGGTGGTGTCAGCTTCGCTGGTACTACCCCTTTTTAAATTGAAAAAATAAATTGATAAAAATGCTCGACTTAAGGATGCGTTATTCCAGGAAGGATTAACGCCTTTTTTGTTGAAGTTATTGAACTAACGGTTAGTTTAGTTAAAAAAGGGCTTGTTTATGAGATAGAAAAAAAAGACTACTGAACTATCAGAAGCCTTATTTTTAATATGTTTCAGTAATAATTTTCCCTGGATGTATCATAATCCTCCTGTAGAGTTAACTTCAGACTGAAACTGATTGGATGATAAAATTTCCTTTACCGTTAATAAGTTGTTATTTAGAGTTTAGAAGTATTCGATTGACAATTTGATAAATTTAAACTATTATCACTTTAGTTAATTAAAAAATTGAATGTAGATTTTTCTTCTTATCCAGAGAGGTGGAGGGACTGGCCCTTTGAAGCCTCGGCAGCAGGTTCTTATGAATACTGTGCCAATTCCATCAAGCACATCGCTTGAAAGATGAGAAGAGGGTAATAAAACTCTCTTCTTAGGAAGGGAGTTTTTAATTTATACATTAATCCAACTTAAACAATAGGAAAACTATAAATTTAGAATAGTAGAGGAGAGAATACAAATGAAATATGGTTTTTGGTTACCGATTTTTGGAGGCTGGTTACGTAATGTGGAGAATGAAAATATGCCGCCTACCTTTGATTATGCAAAGAAAATAATACAATCTGCTGAAAAATGGGGATACTCGACTACCTTAATAGCTGAATTATATTTAAATGATATTAAAGGACCGGAGCATGACTCTCTTGAAGCTTGGTCTACAGCAGCAGCCCTTGCAGCAGTGACGGAAAAAATTGAAATTATGACTGCGATTCGCCCTGGTTTTCATAATCCTGCTGTAGCGGCCAAAATGGCAGCAAATATTGATCAAATCAGTAATGGGCGTTTTACTCTAAACATTGTTTCTGCTTGGTGGGCAGAAGAAGCACGTCAATATGGAGGAATTTTTACAGAACATGATGAGCGTTACGCTCGTACCGAAGAGTTTATTGATGTACTAAAAGGTTTATGGACAGAAGAAACCTTCAATTATTCTGGTCAATTTTACGAATTAAAGGATGCGAAGCTTGCACCGAAACCTGTTCAAGGACCAAACCCGATTCTTTATGCAGGCGGTGAAAGTGAAAAAGGTAAGCAAACCATAGCAGAAAAATGTGATGCTTATGTTATGCACGGTGGTACAGTTGAAGAGATTGATGGAAAAATCACCGATATGAGGGCACGCCGCGAACAAACTGGCAGTGGGCCATTTAGTTCATTTGGTATGGCTGCTTATGTTATTTGCCGTGATACAGAAGAAGAGGCTCTGGCTGAGCTTGCAAAAATCACGACTGTGAAAGACACTAGCGGATATGCTGGCTTTAAAGATTTCACTACTAAATCGCAATTAGAGCAACAAATCCAATTACAGGATTACTCTGTATCCAATCGTGGCCTACGACCGAACTTAGTAGGAACACCTGAGCAAATTGCAGATCGAATTTTACAATATGAAGAAGCTGGCTTAGACTTATTGTTATTGCAATTTTCACCTCAATTAGAGGAAATGGAACGCTTTGCAAAGCAGGTTATGCCATTAGTTGAACAAAAACGTAGTTTAATAAAGAACTAGAGAGGAGACATAATGATGAGCAAGGTATATGTGATACATGAAAATAGTGAGTGGACAGTCCATTTAACAAAAAGGTTAGCGGAACTTGGTGTTCCTTATGAAGAATGGCATTTGGACGAAGGAACGCTAGATTTATCAAAAGAGCCACCAGAAGGAATCTTCTATAGCCGAATGAGTGCATCTTCTCATACACGTGATCATCGTTTTGCAGCTGAATTTTCCGGGCAAGTATTGGCTTGGCTTGAAGCACATGGACGTACGGTGTTAAATGGAACGAGTGCTCTAAAGCTAGAGGTCAGTAAGGTTCTACAATATTTAGAGTTAAACAAGTATGGTGTTAAGACTCCAAAAACGATTGCAGCGGTTGGAAAACAAAACATTTTAAAGGCAGCCGAAGCATTTGAAGGACAGTCCTTTATTACGAAGCATAACCGTGCCGGTAAAGGCTTAGGTGTTCAATTATTCCATAGTATAGAAGCTCTAAAAGCTTATGTGGAAGGACCCACTTTCGAAGAACCGGTCGATGGAATTACCCTTATTCAAGAATACATTCAATCTCCTGAAAGCTACATAACCCGTTGTGAGTTTGTAGGAGGGAACTTTGTTTATGCCGTTAAGGTTGATACTTCGGAAGGATTTGAACTTTGCCCAGCGGACGCATGCCAAATTGGCGATTTATTCTGCCCGGTAGGAGAAAAAGTAGAAGAGAAGCCTAAGTTTCAAATCATTGACGGTTTTGAGGACGAAATTTTAGAAAAATATAAAAATGTTCTAGCTGGTAATAAAATTCAAGTTGCTGGAATCGAGTTCATCAAAAATTCTGAAGGTGAAATTTTTACTTACGATATTAATACAAACACGAACTATAATTCTGATGCAGAAGCAGAAGCTGGAAAATACGGAATGCTCGAAGTAGCTTTAATATTAAAGAAGACATTAGAAGAAAAATACGTAACAACAGCAACGGCTTAAATTTTGAGAAGTAACGAAAATTACCTTGGAATTACCTGATAATGAAAGGGATATTGAAAGTCTTCTTGATTTAATTAAAGAAGAAGAAAACCCCATAATGTTAGTTTATACATTTTTCTGAATTAAATCTAAAAGGAGAATGATCGTCTAATAGGCGGTCATTTTTTTCGATTTGATAATTCTGGAAAACAATTTCTTTCCAAATAACTCGGTTAAATAAAGAAAGGGAATTTATCCTTTTATTAACCATTGTAAGGGGTATGGTACATCATTTTCCTTTATTAAACTACCGGGTAGCAAGAGTTGAAGAACTAGCTGCAATTTTAGTGACCTTTTTATTGTGCTAAAGGTTCAGGCTACATTACTCTGCTAATCGAACTGTTTCGGTCTACATCGAACCTCTTCTGTAAATATATTTCTTCTCCTTGGACAAACTTATTTTGTAGATTTAATCAAGGAGGAATTAAATATGGTAAACGATATTAAACAGGAAATGGAACGTATTTGGGCTGAAACGTGTGATTCATGGGAAAACTGTACTGAGGAAAACATTCAGTCTTTCTTAGCACAATGCCTAGAAAAGAGCATAGATCCACAATATTGTATGAGTTGGGTAGAGCAACATAGCAACCAAATCCCTAATTGGTCAGCCGTTTCGAAGGTATCTCTTGATTGGGTAAATGAACACACTTCAACTGGTTCGCCTATTAATGGACATGAACCTCAGTAACAAGGAGAGAAATACTCTCCTCTTTTTTTATGTTTGAAGTTTATACCGTTCCTGCTTTGCAATATCGCACTACCGCATAAATTTTTTATTTAAAAGGAAAGTGTGTACTGCTTAAACAACGATCAGCGATTTTTGTTATTGTGCTAACGAAGCATGATTTTTGAAGAAGGGATTCGAGTAATTTAAATAGAATTTTAAGCAAAGGTCGAATATATGAAGGTGAATAAATTGATAAATTTATACACTTTTTAGAGAATCCCATTAGGTACGATTGAGTGTGGTTGGATTAAAGATGATAGGGGAGAACGACTTCCTTTTCAAATTGCAAAATACAGTAAAGGCCCTTTTTCTGGTACTAAAAATTTTCTACTTTAGGTTTAAATAAAGTTACAAGTTAGCCAGATGGCTTTAGATAATAGGACCGCATTCTTTAAGAGACAAACCAAAATCCCCAAGGATTCTTGGGGATAATGATGATTTAGTTCTGTTCTATTCTGAAATATTAATTAATGACAAAATTGGATTCAAAATGGTTTACCACTTCATTGCGCTCTTCTTTAATACTAATTTTGATTCCAATATCCTCCACTAAAAATATTAACACCTTGATAAACGTTAAATCTGATTAACTAGATTCTAAGAAAAAGTAATGACAACGGATCCATTACCTGTGCCGACATTAGCAGTATTAACCTGGTTCGTGCCGCCGTTAAATGAACCGCCGCCACCGCCGCCGCCGCCAGTGCTGCCGCCGCCGCCGCCGCCGCTAAAACCGCCGCCGCCGCCGCCGCCAGATGTAGCTCCGCCGCCGCCGCCGCCGCCGAAACCTCCGTTCCCGCCGGTATTGCCGCCTTGAGTGCCTCCAGCGCCGCCTGCTGCAGGAGGTGTGCCGGTAGTAATAGACATTCCTCCGCCGCCACCTGGGGTTCCGTTAGCAGATCCGCCATTTCCGGCCGGAGCAGCGTTAACACCAGCACCGCCACCGCCGCCACTGGCACCCGGAGGAGTACCGGCAGCACCTCCATTTCCTGCAATTCCTCCCGCGCCACCCGTATTGCCGTTTGTACCGTTTGGTGAGGTTGCATTTGCATTTACTCCACCAGTAGTAGCACCGGCACCACCGCCGCCTCCAGCAGCGACCAGCAACGTCCCAGGAGAAAAAGCTGTAAAGCCAGTTCCCGTACCTACAAAGGAACCGCCGCCACCACCGCCTGTACTAGTACCTATAGTTCCCATGCCTCCTACTAGTACGGATAGTGTATTACCTGGAGTTACGAGGAAATCCCCCATTATAGAAGCCCCGTTACCGCGTGTAGCCGGAGTTGCACCACCACCTGCCGCACCGATAGCAAGTATTCTAGCAGAAGTAGCACCTGACGGAACAACAACAGATTGAAGTGCTCCTGTAAAAGCAAATGTGAATGTTACTGGCGAAAACGGCGGTACTGCAAATGGAATGAGATCGAGCACATTTTCAAATTTGAACTCCAGCAGCATTTCCTTCTTGATGACGTCACGAAGGGTTCTTTGAACACTTGCATCAACAGCAAGAAGGTTGGACAACGAAACAGTGGCAGGAGAAAATGTGGTCCTTGTAGGGGTTAATGTGCCAAGAACTAATTGAAGTTTCTCTGCTTCTGAGTTTAATAGGTGAGCGAGAGCTAACTCCTCAAGGGCAATTGAGCTTAAAAGTAATGGAACAGTTTGGGCAATGCTAAGCGAAATGGTAGGCGTTATATTCGGAATGTTTGGATTAGACAATATTATTTCAACTCCTTAAAGATTTTTAATAGGTTCTTTATAATTTACTCAATGAAATATCATGTGGACAGTACGCTTGTCCATGTTTAAGGGACAATATTGTAAGGGTGGAGAAGTATTCATTTACAGGATAAAAGCAAAAAATTCCCTATGAGAAAACGGAGATTTTTATTTGTTCAATATTGTGAAGGTTTTCACTTAAAGAACGGGGGCTTTGCCATGATCCTACGTAAAAGAACAGTTGTCTTCATAAGCAGCTGTTCTTTTTGAACAAATTGAAAGTTATTAAACATAAGGCGTTTTTTCCTTTAGGATTAGGCTGTTATAATTGGCGGCTTTTTTTTATTAAACTAACGGCGTTCTTTAGCTTAAAAAAGAGTAAAGCCCTTTTCTTCTTCAACTAAAGGGCAGATTAGTTGAATATAAGTGTCGCTGTTGACCCATACTATGCCATTGGAGTTATTAATCTTGAATATTAGCTATTTTATAAAATTATGTAGCAAGGCATTTTCAGGGAGGGTGTTTACTAAAATGTATTTTGCCTTGCTCTGATATTAATTTTCACTATTTTTAGAATGAATAATACAAAAGTTAGAAAACTCATTTTGGTAAAAATTTTACAACAAAATAAATAAAAAAAGAACACCATAGGATGTTCGTTAAGTTAAGAAAATTAAATCTTTGTTGGTGTTTGACCCACAGCAATAGAGATCCTATTCCAACTGTTTATTTGATTAATAATAAGAACTAGATCAACATATTGTTTCTCATCATAATGTTCTCGGACACGGTTGTGTAAGTCATCAGGAACTCGTTTTGTTGGTATCAAGGTAATATGCTCAGTAAGTTCTAAAGCAACTTTTTCTTCAGGTGAATAAAAATCGCATTCTTCCCAGGCATTTAAACAATAAATTCTTTGTTCAGTTTCCCCCAACTTACGAGCATCGGATGTATGCATATTGATGCAGTTGGCACAACCGTTAATTTGAGAAGCCCTAATTTTGATCAACTCTCTAGTAGTTTGATTAATTGAAGATTTTTTAGTGTACTTCTCCATATCTAACATAATCTTCATTGCATCTGGTGCAATTTCAATGTTGGAGATGCGTAGACTCATAAGGAACAACCCCTTTGCGTTAAGATAATTTTATTATACTAATGGACGTACATTAATAGAACTTTTTTAGACATTTGTAATCAAGAGAAATTTAGTGTATTTTCTTCGCAGTACGAAGATTATATGTAATAAAGAAAACTGTACATTGTTGAACTAATGGGGCAGGTTGGTTGACGATGAGAAGATATAAAAAAGGTCTTTTCCAAAGCCCTTAAAGGAGTAATATCAGGTAGACAAATAATTGTTACAAGGGTGGGAGGATATTAAAAATATCTTATCAATTATCAGGAGGATTTATGGAGTGAAGAATTGGGTAATTCGAGTTCTAGTTATTATTGCAGGGTTACTTCTATGGGCTGTTTTGAGAATTCTATTTCATTATCCTTATTGAACGGGGGCGATTCTTCAAAATTAAAGGATCGCCTTTTTCCTTATTCAAGTAACATGGCAGTTGAAGAAGGAATACAATTAATCAATCCTAAACCCAATGAACAATCAACCTCAAGACTGATGTTAAAAGGGGTAAATACCATTAAAATTTACACCAAGAAAGTAGAATGAAAAGGGTTGTTAAATATGGTGCATTTTGGGGGTATATCTATGAGTAAAGGAGAAAAGCCTATTGGTTATTGGTTAAAAGAAGCAGATAAATCAATTTCAGCTAAGGTCAACAAAAATTTGGAGCAGTATAACTTGACACGCCTTCACTGGCAGGTGTTAAATACAGTTTATGAAAAAGATGAAATTACAAAAGAGGCTATATTTGATCTACTTCGTAATTTTGTTGATGAATCCTATCTCAGTGAGATTCTCAATAATTTTACTTTAAAAAATTGGATGAACCAATTGAAGAATTCAGAATCAGGTACGACTTTGATTCAAATGACAGAGGAAGGAAAGGTAGCTTTTACCGAAATCCTTTCCACTCAACAAAAAACAAGAATGCAATTGTTTCAGGGTATTACAAACGAGGAATATGAAATAACTGTCAAAGTACTTAAACAATTGATTGATAATGCTACAAGTTAACGTTTGAAATAAAACATGCCTTTCTTTAACTATAGGCGCTTTAGTTTAAGAAGTTTCGGATTTCAATAACAAAGAAAACTCGCCAATATGATATGACCCCTTTTATTGTGGCGATCATAGCGAGTCTTTTTGTCATAGATGGCAGTTTAACAATTGGCAGTTTAATCGCATTTTTTGCGTATGTGGATAAAATGCGAAGTCCTGTGGCAGCTTTAGTCAATGCATTTCCTGCTATAACGGAAGGGAGTGTTGCCTTGCAAAGGATTTTTGACTTCTTCCGTACCCCATCCACGATTAAAGAAAAAACGAACCCTGTAGACTTAAAGAATTTCACTCATTCGATTAAGTTAAATAACGTGTCTTTTTCTTACGATGGAAAAAACAAGATTATTAACGACGTTTCTTTAACCCTAGAAAAAGGGAAAACGTATGCGTTTGTCGGCGAGAGCGGTGGCGGAAAGAGCACCATCCTCCAGCTTTTGCTAAGAATGTATGATGTGACAAATGGTGAAGTGTTAATTGATGGTGTGAATATCAGAGATTACTCATTAGCAAGTCTCAGAGAACATATGGGGATAGTGACGCAGGATAATTTCTTATATAGCACTTCGATTAAAGATAATATTAAAATGGCAAAGCTTGATGCGACGGACGAGGAAATGATTTCAGCTGCCAAAAAGGCATTCGCCCATGATTTTATTTCAGCGTTACCTACTAGCTATGATACAGAAATAGGCGAGAGGGGGATCAAGCTTTCAGGTGGCCAAAAGCAGCGTATCGCCCTTTCCCGTGTATTTTTGAAGGATCCGTCTTTAATTATTTTAGACGAAGCAACCAGCGCACTCGATAATGAAAGTGAGAAATTGGTCCAAGAATCGATCAATCAATTTGATAGTGATAAAACCATCATAATGATCGCACACCGACTTTCTACGATTTTGAATGCTGACACGATTTTTGTCGTGAAAAATGGAGAAATTGTTGAAAGCGGCAACCACCAAAGCCTGTTAAACCGAAACGGTTATTATAAAGATCTCTACTCGAAACAGAATATGCAAAGTGTGGATCAATTGAAATTGGCGGCAGGATCATAAGATTGCTGGGTATTCAAGTAAGGGGACACCATCACTAACGGAAGGTGCCCCTTACTATTTTTTGCTTTGCGCACCTGATTGTGGTTCAGGCGTTTATTTAATCGCCTTACTCACTTTCAGCTTTTTCCCTTTAATCGTTGCATTCTCCATCGCTTGTAAGACGAGCGAGCCCTTACCATTAAGAATATCAACATATGACATTTGGTCCAGGATGGTTATTATCCCGATATCTTCTGCGGTTACTCCAGGAATCTTTGCAATTGTTCCAACAAAATCAACTGCGCGAATCTTCTTCTTTTTCCCACCGCTGAAATGGAGTTTCATGATACCTTGGTTGATCCGCGCTGTTTTATTATTTTTCACCACGCGCCGACCGCCGATTTTTTCTGTGAAAGCATCCTTTCCACTTGCAACTTCCTGTTGACTAGGCGCTGCCATTTTAGGGATTTCAAAGCCAATGTACCTTTCAATCGCCCGAACGAACTTTCCTTCATAAGGTGTCGCGAAGGTAATTGCTTTTCCTTTATTGCCGGCACGGCCGGTTCGTCCTGTGCGGTGGACATAGCTCTCTTTTTCCATTGGAACATCATAATTAATGACGAGGGTGACATTATCAATATCAATTCCCCGAGCAGCTACATCAGTGGCGACCAGATATCGGAAATTTCCCAGTTTGAAACCATCCATCACGGCAAACCGATCTTGTTGTTCTAAGCCTCCATGAAGTCGTTCACAAGAATAATTGGCTGCTTCCAATTCGGCATACACAGTTTCGACGTGTTCCTTCGTACGGCAAAAAATCAGGCAGCTGTCCGGGTTTTCAACGACGGTTACATCTTTTAGAAGTGACAGCTTTTCCTCCTCTTTCACTTCGATTAACAGATGTTCAATCGTTTCCGTCGTGATTCCGGTCGAGGCAATCTCAATGTTTACAGGGTTTTTCATATATTTATGGCAGAGATTTTCGACATCTTTCGGTAAGGTCGCAGAAAAAACCATCGTTACTCTGTTTGCAGGAAGTTCTTTAATGATCGTTTCTACATCGTCGATGAAACCCATATTCAACATTTCATCCGCTTCATCGATGATTAGATACTTAATTTCGGTTAAATCGAGCGTTCCTCTTTCAATATGGTCAATGACCCGTCCAGGGGTCCCGACGACGACATGCGTTTTTTGCTGCAATTCTTCTTTTTGCTTCGAAAAAGGCTCTTTTCCATAAACGGCCATCGCTTTAATTCGTTTGAACCTGCCAATATTGGTGATATCTTCGCGAACTTGAACCGCAAGCTCCCTTGTTGGGGTAAGAATTAATGCTTGTGGCTTCCGTTCCTCCCATTCCACCATTTCACAAATAGGAATGCCAAAGGATGCCGTCTTGCCGCTGCCTGTTTGTGATTTTACCACTAGATCGTTATTGTCCAGTGCTAATGGCAGTACTTCACGCTGAACCTCTGTGGGAACATCGTATTTTAACACCGCAAGCGCTCTGTTTATTTCATCGCTTAGATTATAAGCCGTAAAACTTTGTTTACTCATGTATTAACCTCATTTTTTTGTATTATCCTACTCATTTATAGGATTTCTCCTAAAGAAATATCATATGCAGAAGCTGAATAGGATTCATTATACAGGAGAATCCAGTTGCATCGGCATTTTTTTAAAAAATATATATCCATGACATGTATCGTGCTCAGTATATTCCACTTCCGTTATGCACGAAATTAGGGTGCAACGGTACTTGTAGTGAAGATGGAGCATAGGAAAATAACTCAATACCTAGTTGATATCTATAAGGCTAAAAAAGTGTCATTTACTGGTGCTAAAGGGGTACATAGAGTACAAATTGACCCAATAGAAATATTAGATCTTGATGAATTTCGACCAGATGAACATTTACAAATTATTTAAAGCAAGGAAAAGTAGTAGAAATTATGCGTCTTCCATATATATAGTTGATTTACGTTACTGATAGGAGAATCCAATCAAATCTTTTTTCAAAATGGATTCTTTTTGTTTGCTTCCAAAATAGACTTTATCAAACCGTATTCCAAAGCTAAAGCAAACTCCAATATTAGAAAATACTTGCAAGTTGCAAATTTATGACGTATATTAATTTACAAGAAGAAGTTGGTAATGTTGGAGGGAAAATAGATGGTCATGGTTCGGGAAGCAAACATTAGGGATTTAGAATCCATTCTGAACATATACAACCAAGGAATTGAAGACAGAATAGCCACTTTAGAAACTGAGCCTAAAGATCTTCAGTACATGAAAGAGTGGTTGGAACAGCACAAAGGACGATTCAAAGTTATTGTTGCTGAACAAGAAGGAAAGATTTTAGGTTGGTCCTCATTAAATATTTACAATAACCGTTGTGCATATGCAGGAGTTGCAGATTTATCAATATACATTGCTAGAGAGTACAGAGGGAAGGGCATTGGGAGTTTGTTATTATCAGAAATTGAGAGGTTAGCAAAAGAAAATGATTTTCATAAAATCGTTCTATTTACATTTCCGTTCAATAAGCTTGGTCAAGGCTTATATCTCAAGAATGGATATCGTGAGGTCGGCATATTTAAAAATCAGGGTATTCTGGATGGAAAGTACGTTGATGTTATGGCAATGGAAAAGTTAATCGTTCAATATAAGTAAAGGTGGTGGTGATTTGTGACAGTAAATCATTCAAGTGTTCTCTCTGTTGATTATTTTGAAGCTTACTTCAAACTTGTAATTTTATCAAGGAACTATGATATTGTGAAGGCAAATGAATTTATGACGCAGTATTTTTTTTAAGGCGATTTACTAATATACGGAAAGGAGACGTATCAAAGTTTTGTCACAGCATATCAAAATTTAAAAAATAATTTGATGTGATAGTTGCGTTTTGCAAATAATTTTGTATAATAAGAAAGAGGTGATAAATTTTGGAAAATACTCGTGAATTATTTCAAGTAATGACACGACGCTTTGGTCTTTTAAATAAAAATTGCTGCAGTGCAGGCGGTTGCGATATTTCCCTCATTCAAAGTCATATCCTTTATGAGGTTGACCATCAGCATAAACCTTCTATGCAGCAAATTGCAGACACTTTAGGTACGGATATTACAACATTTAGCCGTCAGGTACAATCCTTAGTGAAAATGAATTTGGTCAAAAAAACACCAGATCCAGATGATAGACGAATCAGTATCCTATCCCTAACAACAGAGGGAAAATTTATTGCAACGACGATCGACGAACAAATGAATTCTTTTTTAAATGAAGTTTTTTCTCATATGAACGAGTTTGAAAAAGAAACAGTCTTTCGTTCCATTAAGTTGTTAAATAATGCAATGGCAAAATCTAACGTATGCTGTGGAACTATTTCGGGGTAATATCCCCATTTTTAATACTTGCGAAATACAAGTAAAAAGGAGAGTTCGAATGACTAAAGTATGGGATGCAATTGTGATTGGTGGAGGGCAAGCTGGTCTTGCTACTGGATATCATTTGCGAAAGCTAGGTTTACGATTTTTAATCTTGGAAGCAACCGAACAGGCTGCCGGATCTTGGCCTAAGTATTATGACAGTCTTAAATTGTTTTCTCCTGCAAGATTTTCGTCATTACCTGGAATGAAATTTCCTGGAAATCCTGATAAATATCCATCTAAATCAGAGGTGGTTAGTTACTTAAAAGATTATACAAAACATTTTGAGCTACCCGTTATGATAGATAAGCAGATTGTGAGTGTTGAGAAAATTAATAAAGAGTTTACAGTTCGTACAAAATCTGGGAAGGAGTTTCAATCAAAGACCATTATAAATGCTACCGGCTCCTTTCAAAGCCCATATAAGCCTTTAATAAGGGGCCAGGAGATATTTAAAGGAGGTATCATTCATTCTTCCGAGTACCAGAAGCCAGATGCTTTTGTCAATCAGAGGATTGTCGTTGTGGGTCGTGGGAACTCTGCTGTTCAAATTGTTATCGAGCTTGCAGGAGTAAGTAAGACAACTTTAGCAGTTCGCCAGCCTGTTCATTTGATAAAACAAAGACTACTTGGGAGGGATATTCACTTTTGGCTTAAAGTAACGGGGTTCGATACATTTCCTTTTTGGAGATTTGGCAAAACCACACCGAGTTCAAATTCCGTAATCGATCTTGGACAATATTCGGAACAACTTGCACAAGGAAGCCCGGATCAGCAGCCAATGTTTACTTCTTTTGATTCGGATGGGGTGATTTGGTCAGAAGGAAGAAATGAGAAGGTAGATACCGTCATCTTTGCTACTGGATATCAAAACAATATTACTCACTTAAAAGAAATAGGAGCCATTGATTCCAATGGGCACCCTTTTCATGTTGGTGGTGTAAGTACCTCAGTACAGGGACTTTATTATGTAGGTTTAGAAGGTCAACGGTCATTTTCTTCTGCAACTTTAAGAGGGGTCGGATCTGATGCACAATATGTGGTTCGAAAGTTGGTACGTTATTTGAAAGATAATTCGTAAATAAAATAACAAAATTAATTAATAGTTGCAAAATACAAGTATTAAAGGGGATTTAATAATGGTTGGGAAAATACTCCAGGATTTTATATCAATTGCAATAGAGCTTACTGCTCTATTTGTAGGAATTTCTTTTCTAGTTAGTTTACTTCAAGGGTTTATCCCTTATGAAAAGCTCAACAAATATTTATCTGGAAGGAACACATTTATAGGAGTCACAGCAGCAATTGCGTTCGCATTTATAACACCATTCTGTTCTTGCTCCACTATTCCAGTGGTAGTGAATTTGTTAAATAAAAAGGTTCGATTTGGCACCGTTATGGTATTTCTATTTGCTTCACCAGTCCTAGACCCAACTATCATCACACTGATGGCAACCTTGTTAGGAGTAAAGGTTGCGATTGTTTATACTCTCGTTACTTCAATCTTATCCATCATCATTGGATTATTATTAGAAAAACTGGGCTTTGAATCTGCAGTAAAGAAAGTGACAATGACTGGCTTTAATGAGAAGGAGATTAAATTCAGTTTCAAAGGAGCATTAAAAGAAACCATGAGCTTGATGAAAACAGTTTACCCATATCTTCTAATCGGAGCAGGTATAGGATCAATTATTCATGAAGCAGTGCCCACTGAATGGATTATGACATACCTTGGTGACGATAAGTGGTGGTTAGTACCAGTAGCAGCGATCATTGGAATTCCGTTGTATATCCGTATATCGACGATGATTCCATTATCGCAAATACTTATTGCAAAAGGGATGGCATTCCCACCAGTAATGGCCCTAATGATTGGTTCAACAGGAGCTAGTTTACCTGAAATTGCATTATTAAACTCAATATTTCAAAAAAGACTCGTTTCAGCATTTATTGTATCTGTTGTTCTAATGGCTTCAATATCAGGGTTTCTCTTTTATTTAATTTGAAGGAGGTGAGGAAGGATGGCATGGTTCATAAAGAGCAAAGGAAAGTCTTGTTGTGATGTAAAAATAGAAGAAGTCCAAGAAGATAAAAACTCTTGTTGTAATGTGAAAATTGAAGAAGTAAAAGAAAATAAAAAAGAATAGATTGTTACGAGTTAAATTTAATACAATTTCAAATATGGAGGAATTACAATGAAAATGCATGTCGGAGTTAATGTAACTAATTTAAAGGATTCCATCGAATTCTACAAAAAAGTCTTTGATGCAGAACCGGTTAAAGTAAAATCGGATTATGCGAAGTTTTTGCTTGATGACCCTGGATTAAATTTCACCCTAAATTTAAAAGATCAGGTATCTGGGAATCAAGTTGGCCATTTTGGCTTTCAAGTAAACAGTTTAAAGGAAGTTCTTCAACATAAAGAACGCTTAGAAAAGTTAGGCTTTTTTGCCCGTGAAGAAATGGATGTAACTTGTTGTTATGCAACCCAAGATAAATTTTGGGTAACTGATCCGAACGGGAATGAGTGGGAATTTTTCTATACAAAAACGGATGTAAAAGATATGCAAAACAAAGACACAGATTGTTGTAAATCTGCAGTTGAACAAAAAGATGAACAAATGAATGCTTCATGTTGTACACCAAATGTGCAAAAAGTAGAACTTGTTGTAGACTCCTCAAAGTGACGCTCTAAGATTTCATGTTTCCCCTTAAGGCCATCTTTTCTTTGTAAGATGGCCTTTTTAGTTTGAAAAAAGATAAAAAAATCATTTCCTAAGTGTTAAATAATCTTTTAATGTTTTACAAAAAATTAATAAAATACAACTTGCATTTAATACATAAGCGGAATATTATATAAGTAAATCATTATATAAAAAGGAGGAAATCTTTTTTGAAGAATATTGAATTGATGGCGAAACAGTTAAAAGCTGTAAGTGATCCAAATCGTTTAAAGCTGTTAGCCTGTCTTAAAAAAGGGGAAGTATGTGCTTGTGATTTTGTTGATGTTTTAAATATTTCCCAACCTGCTGTCAGTCAACAATTGAAAAAGTTAAAAGAAGCTGGAATTATTGTCGAAAGACCAGCAGGAACATGGAAGCATTATCGATTAAATGAAAGGCAACAACCGTATATTCAGACCATTATTGACCATTTGGATGAGATTTCATTCATACGTTGCGACTGTTAAACGCTTGTAATACTTTTTTAGTCAAGACGTGCGAGGTATAAGCAGATCCTGTTTTGCGTCAAGAATTTTCATCATCAAGGGGATTAAAACAATGAAAGAAAAGATCATCAGTGAATTTTTGGGAACCTATTTCCTTGTTTTTGCTGGGACAGGTGCAGTAGTAATAGATACTATGACGAAAAGTTTAACACATGTGGGTGTTGCGACTACATTTGGATTGGTCGTGATGGCATTAATTTACACGTTTGGACACATCTCAGGTGCACATTTTAATCCTGCAGTTACCATAGGATTTTTAATTCATAAGGATATAACTAAAAAGGAAGCCGTGTATTATATTGTTACACAAATCATTGCAGGGATTGCAGCTAGCCTCACCTTATTTTCTTTATTTGGAAATGTGGCGTCTTTAGGTGCTACGCTGCCAAATGGTACATGGGCACAATCTTTTGTTTTAGAGTTCATCCTTACATTTTTCTTAATGTTTGTTATTTTTGGAGCAGCTGTTCATGGTAAAGCTTCAAAATCCTTTGCAGGAATAGCAATTGGTGCAACAGTGGGATTAGAAGCGATGTTTGGTGGACCGATTAGTGGTGCCTCGATGAATCCAGCAAGATCGATTGGTCCAGCGATCGTATCAGGAACACTTCAACATTTATGGGTGTATATTATCGCAACTATTTTGGGAGCCATGTGCGCAGCAATCATTTATAAATTACTAGAAGATACAAAAAGGAGCGAGCAACATGTCTAAAAAAACACTTTACTTTTTATGTACTGGAAACTCATGTCGAAGCCAAATGGCAGAAGGTTGGGCAAAGAATTATTTAGGTAATGAGTGGGAAGTACGCAGTGCTGGTATTGAAGCGCACGGGTTGAACCCCAATGCAGTAAAGGCGATGAAAGAAGCTGGAATTGATATTTCAAATCATACTTCTGATATTATTGATCCTGTATATTTAAACAATGCAGATTTAGTTGTAACACTATGTGGTGACGCTGCTGACAAATGCCCAATTACCCCGCCAAAAGTAAAAAGAGTGCATTGGGGATTTGATGACCCAGCAAAAGCACAAGGAACAGATGAGGAAAAATGGGCATTCTTTCAGCGTGTCCGTGATGAAATTGGAGATAGAATCAAACGTTATAGTGAAACAGGAGAATAATACAACCAATAACCAAGAGTCATTCTTTTGGTTATTCTTTAAAGAAATAAATAAGCAAATGCTTATTTAATAATATATTGGAGGTATTAACATGAATAAGGTTGAGATTTTTGACCCTGCGATGTGTTGCTCAACAGGGGTTTGCGGTCCAAGTGTCGATCCAGAGTTAACGAGAGTGGCCTCTGCTGTTTATTCGTTAGAGAAAAAAGGCTTTAATATTAAACGATACCAATTAACATCAAATCCTGATAAATTCGCTGAAAACGATGAAATAATTCGTGTATTTAAGGAAAAGGGTCCCGATGCCTTACCAGTTGTTTTAGTCAATGACAAGTGCGTTAAAGTGGGGAGTTATCCAACCAATGAAGAATTCGCAGCATGGTTTGAAGTAATGGAAAAGGAGCTAAATGAAAAACCAAAAGTACGACTTTCTATCAATTTAAACCAACTATAACAATTTTGGAAGAAGGAAGAATTATGTATCCATTATTCAGTCCAAATTATGTTCAGACTCAATTTATATTTTTAACTGGAAAAGGTGGAGTGGGAAAAACATCAACAGCATGTGCTACAGCAGTCGCATTAGCAGACAGTGGAAAAAAAGTCTTATTGATTAGTACAGATCCTGCTTCCAACCTACAAGATGTTTTTGGAATCGAATTAACCAGCACACCAAAAGCAGTTCCAGCTGTTGAAAATTTATTTGCGAGTAATATTGATCCTGAAAGCTCAGCTAAAGCTTATCGTGAAAGTGTTGTTGGTCCTTATCGCGGAGTATTTCCAGAAGCAGTTGTTGCAACAATGGAAGAGCAATTATCAGGTGCTTGCACAGTAGAAATTGCAGCATTCGATGAATTTACTGGTTTTCTTACCAATAGTGAAATCGTGAATCTTTATGACCATATTATTTTTGATACGGCCCCAACAGGTCACACGTTACGGCTATTGCAGCTTCCTACTGCTTGGAATGGATTTTTAGAAGAAAGTATGCATGGTGCATCCTGTTTAGGACCTTTATCGGGATTAGCAGATAAAAAGGATCTTTATTCAAGTGCAGTATCGGCACTTTCTGACCCATCTAAAACGACACTAATATTAGTAACAAGACCGGATATTTCAGCCCTTTTAGAAGCAGACCGAGCCTCTAAGGAGCTAAAAGAGATAGGGATAAAAAACCAAATGCTTATTGTAAATGGCCTTCTTCAATATCACAATGAAAACGATGAAATTTCATCTGCATTTTATCATCGACAAAGAGATGCATTAAAGCAAATGCCAAGCAATTTAAAAGAGACCATTACGTACTCGTTACCGTATGTTCCATATTCTTTAACAGGTATAGAAAATCTTCGAAATCTATTTAAACCATACGAAGTTTCAACAACTTTAGATATAGCAAATCCATCTGTAAATCTTCCAGGGCTAAAAACTGTTATTGATAACTTTTCAGCTAATGGTACAAAGTTGATTTTCACGATGGGAAAAGGTGGCGTAGGAAAAACAACTGTTGCATCGGCTATTGCAGTTGGCTTGGTTGAAAAAGGGCATCGGGTCCATTTAACCACAACAGATCCTGCAGCACACTTGGAATATCAATTCCAAAATGGTCACCTCGATCATAATTTAACGATTAGCAGCATTAATCCGAAAGTAGAAGTTGAAAAGTATAAGGCTGAAGTACTTTCTAAGGTTAGTAAGGACTTGGACGAAGCTGGTCTTGCTTACTTGAAAGAGGATTTAGAATCACCGTGTACAGAAGAAATTGCCGTTTTTCAGGCTTTTGCAGAAGTTGTTGCTAAATCAGAAAATGAAATTGTGGTCATTGATACAGCACCGACAGGGCATACGTTACTGTTATTAGATGCTTCAGAGTCATATAGTAAAGAAATTGAAAGGTCAACAGGAGAAGTTCCGGAAAGCGCGAAAAAACTTTTGCCACAAATTCGTAATCCAAAAGAAACATCCGTGGTGATTGTCACACTTGCAGAAGCTACACCTGTTTTAGAAGCATCGAGATTACAAGATGATTTAAGGCGAGCAAGTATAGACCCAAAATGGTGGGTTATTAATCAAAGTTTATCAGCTACAAATACAAACGATCCTATCTTAAAAGGAAAAGCTTCATCAGAATGGGAATGGATTCGAGAAGTAAATGAAAACAAGGCTGAGAAGTGTGCCATTATTCCCTGGTTACCGGAAGAAAAGGTTGGGTACGACAAGGTAAAAGATTATATTCATTAATCAGTGGGGGAATTAGTAGAAAAAGTTGTGATTTTAGGAACCGGTCCAGCAGGGTTAACAGCTGCTATTTATCTGGCACGAGCAAATATGAAACCAGTTGTAATCGAAGGAAACCAACCAGGTGGACAGTTGACACTTACAACAGAGGTTGAAAATTTCCCTGGTTTTACCGACGGAATTATGGGTCCAGAATTAATGGATAACATGAGAAAATAAGCAGAACGTTTTGGTGCTGAATTTAAAAGAGGTTGGGTAACAAGCGTAGATTCATCAAAGAAACCATTTCGTTTAGATGTTAACGGTTTAGGTGAAATTGAGACTGAATCTCTTATCCTCTCAACAGGTGCTTCAGCGAAGCTTCTGAATATAACGGGAGAAAAAGAAAACATAGGCCGAGGTGTTAGTACCTGTGCCACATTTGATGGATTTTTTTCAGAGGAAAAAAAGTTGTCATAGTTGGCGGAGGCGATTCTGCTATGGAAGAAGCAAATTTCTTAACGAAATTTGCAAGTGAAGTGATTATTGTCCATAGAAGAAATGAGCTTCGTGCTTCAAAAATTATGCAGGATCGTGCGAGAGGGAATTCAAAAATATCTTGGAAACTTAATAAAACACCTCTAGAAGTGATTGCTAATGAAAATCGAGTTACAGGTTTAAAAGTGAAAAACAATGAAACTAATGAGGAAGAGATTATTGAAACCGATGGGATTTTTGTTGCAATCGGTCATACACCCAATACTTCTTTCTTGAATGGTCAAATAAATACAGATGAAACCGGATATATAAATGTAGTACCTGGTACAACTGAAACCAATGTTCCTGGGGTTTTTGCTTGTGGGGATGTACAAGATAAAAAGTACCGTCAAGCAATTACTGCTGCAGGTACTGGATGTATGGCTGCCCTAGATGCTGAAAGATACTTAGAAGGAAATGCAGTCCATGATTGGAGTAAATAATGGTAGTAGGAGGATGAAAAATGACAACAAAGAACTATCATGAATTATTGAAAGACCGTATTTTCATCGGTGGTGCAGACGATGTAGAAGATTTTATGAAAAATGAAAAAGTAGATGTCATTTTTGATTTAAGAGCAGAATCTCCAAAAGAGGGTCCTATTTATAATCGTGTCCACAGCCCTATTGTTGATGATGCAAAACATCAAGATGAATTTATTAAGAAATCCATTGATCATGTTGTGAATGCCTATAATAAAGGAGAGAATGTTTACTTTCACTGCCAAGGAGGAAGCAACCGTACAGGAACTGTTGCGATTGGTACACTATTGGCTCTAGGAAAAGCATGTACAATTCAAGAGGCAGAAGAAATTGCTAAAACCGCACGACCTAAAATTAATGTAAAACCAGAGATGAAAGAATCATTAAAACGTATTTTTCCAAATGCATAAGAACTCTAGGAGGAACAAAAAATGAAAATAACTGATGGAGCTAAACAACTATTAGAAAGCTTTTTAAATGAAAAGGGAGCAGAAGGAATCCGTCTATATTCTGTGGCTGGTTGCTGCGGACCACAATTTGCCATTTCTTTAGACACACCAGAGGAATCAGATACGATTCAAACCATTAACGGAATTAAGGTAGCATTCGATTCGCAAATTACAGGAACTGATGAATTAACATTAGATAAAGAAGAAAATCAAGAGGGTGCAGGATTAGTTTTAATTGGTGCAAATAGCTGTTGTTAAGCCAGAAACTATCTATATACTATTCTTTAAAAGAACTAAGATAAACTTTTTTAATCAAAACACAGTTAGTAAAAGGCTTAATATACAAAACCGTTTAGTTAATAGCTAATCGGTTTTTTGTTGTAGAATCGGACGAAGAGAGAAGTTTTGACTGGGGGCTGGTAGTAGCAGTAGGTAAATTTAGCGGTGCCCATCTTAATCCGGCATTAACTGTTGCCTTGGCATTTATCGGGGATCTACCTTGGAAAGAAGTTCCAACCTATATCATCGGCCAAGTTTTAGGTGCTATGATAGGGGCAACCGTTGTTTATTTCCACTACCTGCCACATTGGAGAGCAACAGATGATCCAGGGGCAAAATTAGGAACATTTGCAACAGGTCCTGCGATTCCATACACAATGGCAAACTTAATTAGTGAAATGATTAGTACTTTTGTTCTTGTTTTAGGTATTCTAGCAATAGGTGCAAATAAATTTACAGATGGCTTAAATCCGCTGATGTTGGTTTTCTGATTGTTAGTATTGGGATGAGCTTAGGGGGAACAACAGGTTATGCGATCAATCCTGCACGTGACTTTGGTCCAAGATTAGCACATGCACTGCTTCCGATTACGGGAAAAGGAAGTTCTAACTGGGGATATGCCTGGATTCCGGTTGTAGGACCAATGCTTGGGGGAAGCCTTGGTGGCTTATTCTATAAGACAGTATTTTTAGGGAAGACAGATGTAAATCTTTGGTTTGTAATTGGAGCCATTGTGATCATTCTTACCGCAGCTTTCTTTATTGGAAAGAAACCTCAGGAAATGGCAGTTGTCAAAAAGATTAGTGCATAGTCTAAATTAAAGGGAGAGATTACTTTTATGGAAAAATATATCTTATCATTAGACCAAGGAACAACAAGCTCACGCGCAATTCTTTTTAATAAAAAGGGAGAAATTGTTCACGTCGCGCAGCAAGAGTTCAAACAATATTTTCCGAAGCCAGGCTGGGTGGAGCACAATGCCAATGAAATTTGGGGTTCAATCCTAGCTGTCATAGCTTCCTGTTTAGCTGAAGTTAATGTAAAACCAGAGCAAGTGGCGGGAATTGGGATTACCAACCAACGGGAAACAGCCGTTGTCTGGGATAAAGAATCAGGACAGCCGGTTTATCATGCGATTGTCTGGCAATCCCGCCAGACGGCCGAGATTTGTGAAGAATTAAAAGCACAAGGTCATGACCAATTATTTAGGGATAAAACAGGGCTGTTAATCGATGCTTATTTCTCCGGAACAAAAGTGAAATGGATTTTAGATAATGTAGAAGGTGCAAGAGAAAAGTCTGACCGTGGGGAATTGTTATTCGGAACGATTGATACATGGCTCATTTGGATGCTTTCAGGCGGAAGAGCCCATGTAACCGATTACTCGAACGCATCGAGAACATTGATGTACAATATCCATGACTTAAAATGGGATGAGGAATTATTAGAGATTCTAACTGTTCCTGCATCCATGCTTCCAGAAGTACGCCAATCATCCGAAGTTTACGCTGAAACGGTTGACTATCATTTCTTTGGCTGCAATGTCCCAATTGCAGGGGTAGCGGGTGACCAACAAGCAGCGTTATTTGGTCAAGCGTGCTATGAAAAAGGGATGGCGAAAAATACGTATGGAACTGGCTGCTTCATGTTGATGAATACCGGTGAAAAAGCAGTGAAATCCGAAAATGGCTTGTTAACAACGATTGCTTGGGGGATTGACGGAAAGGTAGAATACGCCTTAGAAGGAAGTATCTTTGTTGCCGGGTCTGCCATCCAATGGCTTCGTGACGGGCTTCGCATGTTTAATAACGCCGCAGAAAGTGAGAAATATGCAGCAAGTGTAGCATCAACAGAAGGTGTTTATGTCGTTCCTGCCTTTGTTGGTCTGGGAACACCATATTGGGATAGTGATGTCCGCGGTTCGGTCTTTGGCTTAACTCGCGGGACAACGAAAGAACATTTCGTACGCGCAACATTAGAATCGCTTGCCTACCAAACGAAAGATGTCTTGACTTCCATGGAAGCGGATTCAGGTATCTCGCTGAAAGCTCTCCGTGTGGATGGCGGCGCAGTTGCCAATAACTTCTTAATGCAATTCCAAAGCAATGTGTTAGATGTTCCTGTAGAACGTCCAGAAATTAAAGAAACAACCGCATTAGGAGCTGCATATTTAGCAGGATTAGCCGTAGGGTACTGGGAAAGCCAAGAAGAAATTGCCACACAATGGAATATGGACAAAGCATTTACACCAGACATGGCCGAAGAAGAAAGAGAAACACTCTACACAGGCTGGAAAAAAGCAGTGAATGCTGCTAGGGCATTTAAATAGGGTGTCAGGCACCATGTGAATTTTTCACATGGTGCCTGACACCTAATAAGTGTATTTTTTTTCCGTTGACGTTTTAAATGCTGTTCTTTATGATAGGAGAGAAGAGAATACCCGTACTTGAACGGGAGAGGTTCATAGCTGATACCCTCTATAAAAAACTATGGATACATGACTTGTTGCCATGTCCATATCGGACATGGCTTTTTTGTTTTTATCCCTAAAGTTTGCATAGAATGTACAGAAGATACTCTCTTGGTTAAGTGTGGGGACACATTTTACTAGGGGGTTTTTTTTATGTCTGGCCGCAGCCACGAAGAAGGATTAAAGGATTTAACACTATTAGGGAATCAAGGTACCACCTATTCATTTGAATATGCACCGGAGGTATTGGAGGCAGTCGATAATCTGCATCCAAATCGTGATTATTTTGTGAAATTCAACTGTCCGGAGTTTACAAGTCTTTGCCCGCTGACCCACCAGCCGGATTTTGCAACGATGTATATTTCGTATGTTCCAAATCAAAAAATTGTCGAGAGCAAGTCTTTGAAGCTATATCTTTTCAGCTTTCGGAATCATGGTGATTTTCATGAGGACTGTGTCAATATCATCATGAACGATTTAATTAATTTGCTTGATCCACGCTATATTGAGGTTTGGGGAAAATTCACCCCAAGAGGCGGCATTTCCATTGACCCATGGTGCAACTACGGGAAACCTGGCACTAAGTACGAGGAGATGGCCAATTTCCGTTTGATGAACCATGACCTCTATCCAGAAAAAGTCGATAATCGATAAGGGAAGGAATCAAGACATGATATTTTACTTGAATGGAATTTTTGTAGGACTGTTAATTTTGGCCAACATTGTTGCTGTTAAGCTTTTTAGCATTGGAAATTTTGCCATATTGCCAGCCGCTGTCATTATTTATATTTTTACGTATCCAATTATTGATGTAATCGTTGAGGTTTATGGAAAAAAGGAAGCGCGGAGAACGGTTCAGGCCGGGCTGATTATGCAAATCCTTGCGCTTATCTTTATTACGATAGCGATTCATCTGCCAGCTGCACCTGTATTTAAAGAACAATCGTCATTCGAAACGATTTTAAATGGCAGTTTTCGTGTGATAATTGCTAGTTTAATTTCCTATGCAGTGAGTCAAAACCTGGATGTGTTTGTGTTCAATAAATTAAAAAGCGCCCATGGACAAAAAAAGCTTTGGTTACGCAATAACGCGTCGACGATGCTAAGCCAATTGATTGATACTACCATTTTTATAACCATTGCCTTCTATGGAACAATGCCAATAGCTGTCCTAGGAAGCCTAATCTTGACTCAATACATTTTTAAATTCTTTGCAGCGATCCTAACCACACCGCTAGTTTACTTGCTCGTCCATTTCATACGTAGAAAGGAATCACAGGAGGTTAGTCCTTCATAGCCTTGATGAAGGACAAATCGAGGTCTTCCTAGTAAGGAAAAGTCCTTCATAGCCTTGATGAAGGACAAATCGAGGTCTTCCTAGTAAGGAAAAGTCCTTCATAGCCTTGATGAAGGACAAATCGAGATATTTCTAGTAAGGAAAAGTCCTTCATAGCCGTGATGAAGGACAAATCGAGGTCTTTCTAGTAAGGAAAAGTCCTTCATAGCCTTGATGAAGGACAAATCGAGGTATTTCTAGTAAGGAAAAGTCCTTCATAGCCTTGATGAAGGACAAATCGAGGTATTTCTAGTAAAGATTAGTCCTTCATAGTCATTGATGAAGGACTTCCTGAGCATTTACCTCTATTTTACGCCATAATTTCGGTAACTTATTACATATTTCTGGCCACTTACTAAATCTTTTCCGCCTTTTACTACCTATTTTCCAAAATTTACGACATTACCTGGATATTTACTTGAAATTCGCTCGAACTCAAGTAACTGCCTAAATAGTTTCCTTCAATTCCGCCATATTTTCGGCCACTTACTACACATATTCTAGAATTCACAACATTTCATGGATTACCCCATAGGGAGTGGTAATCCATACTATTTTGATAAATAAAAGAAGCTCCAGTGCCTATTTAGCGCCTGGAGCATTAATTCTAAAAAAATATCAGTTAGTGATTACCTCAATCTAAAGTGCTTCATTAATGACCTTTTTGTAATAGAGGACGGATAGTAATCCGAAGATCGAATACAATCCAGTATAGATGACCATGACGATAATCATTGGTGTCCACACCTCGGTACCGAATAAAAACCAGCCTGATTGAACGGCGAAATAGCTATGCAAGAGACCGACAACTAAAGGTATGCCGAAATTAAAGATTTGTTTGGCATGAATCCCTTTTAGTAGATCGCCTTGAGTAAAACCTAGTTTTCTCAGGATTGTATAATTCGGTTTTTCCTCTTCGCCTTCACCCATTTGTTTAAAATAAAGAATACATCCGGATGTGATCAGAAAGGTTAATCCTAAAAAGCCAACGATAAACATGATAAGACCCATCATATTTTTCTGCGAATTGCTGATGTCCAGGCGAGACGAACCTAAACTGTCGTTGCTGCCATTCAGGTCTTTAAAAAGATCATTTGCCTTTTCGAGATTGGCTTCATCTTTTAACGTAATCCCGATAAACAGCGACGATTCTTTTTGAATATTAGGATTTACATCTTTCTTTAAGCGCTCGAATACCGTTTCATCGACAATGGCGATTGGCTGCCCGCCGTTTGTAAAGTAACTTGAAATGACGAAATCCTTTTTTAAACCTAAGTATTTGAGGGGAATTGCTTCGTTTTGCCCCTTCATTTCGATGTTACCTGAATCCTTTAGACTCATAAATTTCTGCAGTAAATCATTATAGCCGGTAAAAATAGTATCCCCCTCAGACACATCGATATTTTTTACAGCCTTATCACTTATAACAGGTATAGTCATAGCTTTCGGATCAAACATTATTTCTTCCAGATTGATATCCAAAATTCCCTTAAGGTTCGCATTCACCTGAATAACATCAATTTTCTTTTCATTGAACGGAATGTCATTCGCAGCTAATTCCTTTTTGAATTGAGTAGCATTTTCCGTTTTTATGAATGAAAAATCGCCTGCGACATTTTTTTCAGCCATTTTTTCTGCTGAATAGTAGGAGATATAACTCAAGGATAATAAACCAATGGCTAGGGCCGATAAGGTCGTAATTATCGTTAATAATAAGGCATTCGATTTCATCCGAAACATAATCGAGGATAGTGATAATACCTGATTAATATTTAAATAACCATCCTTCTTTTTCCTAATGAGGTTAAAGATAAAACTGACTGACCCTTTATAAAAAAGATAAGTTCCAATAATGACAGACCCCAGAATAAAAATCATCGCCCCAAAAAGTCCGGTCACCGTTGTAAAATCGCCGCTAAACAGTTTCGATGAAATATAGTAGCCTGAAATGATCAAAACCACACCAATAATCCCGATGATGACTTCGAAAATGGACATCTTTTTTACTTTTCCTTCGGTCGATGAAACCACTCTAAATAAAGAGAGAATACTTTGTCTTTTAATAAATACATAGTTCATCAGCATGATAAACAGGTAGATAACACAAAACACCACAACAGTTTGAATGAGCGCTTGTGAAGAAAAATGCAGGGAAGCAATCGCATCCACACCAGTGATTTTAAACAAAATCATCAAAATTAATCGCGAAACGGAAAAGCCGATAAAGGTTCCTATGACTAACGAACCAAAATATAGGATAAAATTTTCAGCAGTCAGGATGCTGAAGATCCTGCTTTTGGTCATCCCGATTAATTGAAATAGCCCAATTTCCTTGCTGCGGCGTTTAATAAAGATGTTATTGGCATATAACAGAAAGATCGAAACAATCGCGACAAGTAAAACGGAAGCTGCTTTTATCGCAGCGGCGCCCTTCATGGTGTCTTTTGTATCATTCATCGCCGGGTCATATTGCAGGGTGACAAAGGCGAAATAAAGGGCCACACTAAAAATCAGCGCAAACACATAGAGATAATAATTTTTTAAATTCTTTTTCAAATTACGAAAAATGAGTTGATTAACGCTCATTTGGTACACCGCCTAATACACCTTGCGTTTTCATGATGTCTTTAAAGAACGTCTGTCTGGATTGTTCGCCTTTATTTAATTGCGTGTAAATCTGACCATCTTTGATGAAAATGACTCTGCTGCTGAAGCTTGCCGCCGTAGTGTCATGGGTCACCATGACAATCGTTGCTTTACGGTTCTGATTCATTTCGCTTAATTTGTTTAGCAAATCGGAGGCGGATTTTGAATCAAGGGCACCGGTTGGCTCGTCAGCGAAGATAATGCTTGGTTCATGAATAAACGCCCTTGCAGCAGAAGTACGCTGTTTTTGACCGCCGGAAATTTCATTCGGATATTTATCCTTGATGTCTAAAATACCTAGTTCCGCTGCCACCACATGAAACATTTCATTCGCTGCTCTTTTTGAAATTTTCGAAATCGATAACGGCAAGAGGATATTTTCTTTGACTGTTAAGGTATCGAGTAAGTTATAATCTTGAAAAATAAACCCTAAATGATGCTTGCGGAATTCAGCGAGCTGACGCTCCTTCATCGCAGTCATTTCTTTTCCTTCGATGTTAATCGTGCCGCCGCTCACTTTATCAATGGAGGAAAGTACGTTAAGCAGCGTGGTCTTTCCGGATCCTGAGGCACCCATGATGCTCACGAATTCTCCTTTTTCAACGTTAATATCAATCCCCTTTAATACTTCTTGCTTATTAAATTTATTGCCATAGCTTTTATGAATTTTATTGGCTTCTAATATCTTCATACCAACACGCTCCCTTAATTCGATATCTTTATTATAAATAGCCCGATGAATTCAATCCTTCGATTGAGCGAACAAATCAGAAAAGCATGTGACATTGTTGTCACATGCCTGCAATATCGACGAATTCATTACGTTTTGGAAAGGTTAACGTAAAAGTGGTTCCTTCTTCAAGTTTTGAGTAGACATCTATATGGATTAATAGCGGCTTGGTGATTCGTTTCGTTAAATACAACCCCATCCCTGTTGCAGCATTATCGTGATGAGACGTTGTCGAGGTAAAGCCCTTCTCAAAGATACGCGGCAAGTCCTTTGGATCGATACCGCGGCCACAATCGCTTACTTCAAGGACTGTACGACCATCGTGTTGATAGCTTTTAATGATGATATCTGATGATTCACTGTATTTCACTGCATTTGTCAGCAGCTGCCTGATGATAAAGGCAAGCCACTTGGCATCAGAAAGCACGGTTGCTGCCTCTAATTCAACCTCAAAGCCAATCCCTTTTTGCATACACCACGATTGTAATGTTTTAATCTCTTTAAAAAGGAGCGCCTTTAAATCGGTTTCTTCTATGTATAAATCATTTTCCATAAAAGGGATGCGTCTTTGATGAAGCTGTTGGTCAAGCAGCAGGTGAATTCTTAACCATTCATGTGTTAATTGGGCGCGCATCCGTTCATCGTCTAAGCGGTCAATCATTAAATGCAACGCTGTCAATGGTGTCTTGACTTCATGAATCCAGGCTAAGAGGTCATCCTTCTCCTGTTCAAGCATCAGCAGATTTTCGGAAGCCTCTTTTTTAAGCAGCTCGGTTTGGTTGATAATGCGTTGTTCAATTATTTTTTCAAACGGGCTTTCAGGCGCCGCTATAGTGGTTAAATCAAGATTGTTCTCCCATTGCGCTATACTTTTGTAGAATTTTGTTTCCTTATGATAGCGGAAAAACAAAAAGATACAAAAAACAAGCGTTGAAAGGAAGACAATGTAGAAGAATGGCATCAAGGGAAGCGCCGTATCTAGGTAAGCTATAAAAAGAATAAGTGCCTGAATAACTAAAAATAGAAAAATCCAACTGCGCTTTTCGACTAAATATTGCTTAATCATAGCCATTTGCCTCTTCTATTGCAATGTAACCCTGTCCAACCTTTGTTTCAATGAAACGGCCTAAACCAAGTTCGTCCAATCTTTTTCGCAGCCGATTGACATTGACCGTTAAGGTATTATCACTAACAAAGCGCTCATCATCCCACAGGCTTTTAATTAAGTCTTCGCGGCTGACAATCTTATTTTTTTGCTCAATGAGCTTCTTTAAGATAAATGTTTCATTTTTTGTAAGTTCAACTGTTCCAGCAGCATGACTGACAGTATTTTTTTCATAATCTACTGTTGCTCCGCACCATGTTTTAAGGGTGATTTGCTCGGTATTGTAATTATAAACACGGCGGAGAGTCGCTTGTATTTTCGCAATCAGCACATCAAAATGAAACGGCTTTTGAATAAAGTCGTCCGCACCAAGCTGCATCGACATCACCATGTCTGTCGGATGGTCACGTGAGGATAGAAAGAGAATCGGAATGTTCGAATGGGAGCGGATCATCCGGCACCAATGAAAGCCATCAAATTTCGGCAATTGAATATCAATGATCACTAAATCCGGCTTAATCGCCGTAAATTCCTCCATAACCTTGTTAAAATCAGTAATCCCATACACATCATAAGACCAGCCGATTAACCGATCCTTTATTTCATTAAATAATGTTACATCATCTTCAATCAACAACAGTTTAAACAAGGGAATCACCACACTTTTTTGCTTCATTATAAATAATTGTATAATATATCCTGTTTCTGTGCTAGAGAGGTGGTCATTGTAAAAAAATGTGTCGTACTAAATTAAACAATAAATAAAAAAATGTTGTCATTATTTATCAATTCCACATATAATAAAATGAATGAACGGTTCATTCTATAAAATGTGAAAAGGGGAGCTTTAAACCATGAAAAAAATGATGACAGCCTCTAAGTGGGATTTAAGTGGAAAATATGTGATTATCACAGGTGCAACCAGCGGGATAGGGCTTGCTGCCGTAAAGGAAATTGCAGCTCGCAGGGCAAACATTGGAATTGTCGCTCGTAATGAAGCAAAAGCAAATGAGATAGCAAAACAGATTAAAGAATCATCGGGGGGGAGCCGAAAAGTAGATGTATTTTTGGCAGACATGGGTTCACAGCAATCGATCCGCCGGGTGGCTGCCGAAATATTAGAAAGGTGCTCTAGAATTGATGTCCTTGTTAATAATGCCGGTGCACTGTTTGAGAACCATCAATTGACCGACGATGGACTTGAAATGACGTGGGCTGTCAATCATGTTGGACCATTTCTGCTTACTATGCTTCTGCTTAACCGCTTGAAGGAAAGTGCCCCGGCGCGGATCATTACTACCGCATCCCACGGTCATAAGATGGCGAAGAAGGGAATCGACTTTAACGACATGGGGGCTGAACAGCTTTATAGACCACTAAAGAAGCTTATGGGTGGTCCGACCTTAAGGTATGGGCAGTCGAAGCTGGCGAACATTTTGTTTACCGCGGAACTAGGAAAAAGGCTTGAAGGGACCGGTGTTACGTCTTATTGCTTTGACCCAGGGCTGGTGGCCACAAATTTCAATCAAAATAACAGTAGATTAGCAAAGGCAACGATGGCAGTGATGAAGCTGTTTTCACGAAGCCCAGAAAAGGGAGCAGAAACATTAATTTGGCTCGCTGAGACCGATGAAATCAGCAATCAAACCGGTCAATACTATGCCGACAAAAAGGTAGAATTCCCGTCTGAACCTGCTCGGGATTTGAAAGCAGCAAATCTGCTCTGGAAGGTTAGTAAACAACAGACGCAGCTCACAGATACCGTCGACCTGTAGGCTCATTGTCGAGAGCAGTTTAAAAATATGATATACTCCTTAATGATATCCAGATAATGGAGAGTGAAAATGAAATGGCACCATCAAATGAACAAAAGCTGGATCAAATCCACCAGCAACGAATTGATCAGATTAAAAAGGCGGCCTTAAAGGTATTTGCTCATCGAGGAATTGTCGGAACGAAAATGAGCATGATTGCGGCTGAGGCAGGAATCAGTCAGGGCCTATCCTATCGATACTTTAAATCAAAAGAAGAGCTATTTATTACCCTCATTCAGGAGGCAATGGAAGAGGCAAATGCCGCTTTTCAGCATGTCCAGCAGTTACCGGGAACACCGTTGGAACAAATCAAAACCCTTACCCAAAATATCTTTGATGACAGTAATAAATATCCCTTCTTGCTGATTCAGCATGCTAGTGTTTCGGATGAGGTTCCTGCGAAGGCGAAGCAAATAATCGAACACTATTCAGCTAAAGCTTGGATGGAACAACTAATTCCACTATTCATCAAAGGTCAGAAACTGGGTGAATTTTGCGAAGGTGACCCATATAAGCTATTATTCTGCTACATGTCCGTAATTACCGGTCTTATGCTGCAGGAAAAACAAACTGAAGGGAAAAATTGGAGCGAAGATGTTGATATCTTAATGAAAATATTAACGAAATAAGAAGTTGTTGGTAGTGGCAGCTTAAAATTTTGGGGCAAACAGTGATTTAATCGTAATCAAGATCGAAATATACAACCCTATTTTCGAGGTTGTGATTTGCGTTTCCTAGCCCAATTCTATTAAATAAAAGAGTACCAAAAAATTATTAGTAAGGATGAGGTCATACAATTGAAAGCATTAGTGTTTAATACATTCGGAGGCCCGGAAGTATTGGAATATGTTGATATCGCGGATCCGGTTATCGGACCGGATGAAATTCAGGTAAGGATGAAAGCAATTGGTTTGAATTTTGCAGATATATATAGAAGGAAAGGGAATTATCATCTGGCAGGCAAGCCGCCCTATATTTTGGGATATGAAGGAGCAGGAATCGTCGAAAAGACAGGAGCAAATGTCCAAGAAATTAGCGTGGGTGACCGGATTGCATTTGCCGATGTACCATATGCGAATTCAGAGCTAGTGGCAGTTCCTTTTGAAAAAGCCATCCCTGTCCCGGCTGAAACCACCTTTACGGAGGCTGCATCTGTATTGCTGCAAGGGCTGACGGCGCATTATTTAACGAAGGATAGTTATGCGGTGAAAAAAGATGACAGTGTATTAGTTCATGCGGCGGCCGGCGGTGTCGGACAACTTCTTATTCAAATAGTAAAGCTACTAGGTGGCAAGGTAATTGGTTTAACTTCCTCTATAGAAAAAGCAGCCGCGGCCAAGAAAGCCGGAGCGGATCAGGTTTTCTTGTATAAGGATAACTGGGTGCAAAAAGTGCATCAAGAAACGAATGGAAATGGGGTCGATGTAGTCTATGACTCAGTAGGTTCGACACTTCAAGACAGTTTTGCAGCAACACGCATCGGTGGAACGGTTGTATTTTTTGGAATGGCAGGTGGAGACCCTATTCCGGTCGACCCAAGAATGTTAATGGACACATCAAAAACGCTTACTGGCGGGGATCTCTGGAATGTTCTTACATCACGTCAAGAACGGGTAACCCGGGCAGCCGAGCTGTTCAGCTGGATGGAAGCAGGAAAAGTAAGGATATCCGAGCCAGCGATATTTGCTCTGCGAGATGGCCATGAAGCACACCGTTTTCTAGAAAGCCGCAAGAGCACCGGGAAGATTCTATTAGTTCCTTAAAGGGAAGGCTGTGTTAAAGAACATTGTTGATTTTGAGCACAATGTTGATTGGAGTGGAAGGCGCGAGACTCCTGCGGGAGCAGCGGGACAGGTGAGACCCCGCAGGCGCTTTAGCGCCGAGGAGGCTCACCGCCCGCCTGGAACGGAAATCAACATTCACTTTTAACACAGCCAAAGGGAAAAGAAAGAGGCGAACAGTGACTGGCACTGTTCGCCCTGTTTGTTAAGTATATTATCATTTTTTAAGAAAAAATCTTATCACCAATATATCCCATGGGGATTCGTCAGAAAAAGGTTTGAATTTACCATTCGTTTAATGCGAATGCACACTAGTTTCTTCCATCCAATACGCTTCTCTGATATTAATCTGCTTACGAATTTTGCGGATGATATCGATTGTAATTACGCCTTCTTCGAACAAGTTCTGGACTTCATTTCGTTCTGCTTGGAATGCTTTAACACGAAGTTCCCGTTGTATTTGTGTGTAATGACTTTTATCGACGCCTTTTTTCGCAAGCTTAAATTTCATGATCATTTCATTATATTCTCCGATTATGACCAAATAGATATGTTCATTTTCAGGAGTTATTTGTTCCTTCAAATATTGTATGGCCGCCTTAGCCATGTTAACTTTTAGTTGAATGAGCTTTTTCGATTTTTCCTTACGAATTTGAAGCCGTTTCTCGTTTTGTCGGCTAAAAAGCTGGAACAACATATACAGACTTCTTTTAATCAATGACCAAAAGAACAATCTCCGATATTGCATCCGATTTGTTACGGCGAGCCTCATACGCTGGATATGTTCATCTGTAACATACATTGTTTCACGGTCAATCTGTCCTGTCTTTTTCAAGTTTTCAACGTATTGGGCTTCCGCTTCAAGGGCCTTCATACGAATCTCCGTTGCCACTAATTTCAGCTGGTCAGAGTATTCGTCGCTTGCATTGATAAGGCGATTTCGAATTTGGTTGTATGTTGCGATGACCGACACGGCGGCTCCATGATTATCATCATTCATCAGTTCTCGGATTGCCTTAATAGCAGCATCAGTTGTTCGGATCAAAGCAGCCCGTTCCATTTCCTCTTTCAACTCTTCCGTGTTTCCTTTTTCTGACCGTGCAAGAATTGGCAAGACAATGCTCGCAACAATCAGTGTGACCAAGATAACCCCTGCGGCAATAAAGATAATTAACGCACGTGCAGGAAATGGACTTCCATCTGCAAGTACAAATGGAATGGTGAAGGCACCGGCTAGTGTGACAGCCCCTCTGACACCAGAAATCGTAATGATACCAATGTTTTTTATAGAAGGCTTCTCGAGCTGCTTCTTAAGCTGCCATCCCCACCACCATGCTGTACAAATCCATACGAAGCGAAGGAATAATAATGCGGCGGTAATAATGATAATATATTTGCTCACTTCCCAATTATTAAACAGCGGATCTTTAAAAATTTCATTTGTAACACTAGGTACCTGCAATCCTAGCAACACAAACACTAACCCATTTAATAAGTAGATGAGTACTGTCCATGTACTTTGGGAAACGACTTGCAGCTGCATTGCAGGGGATTGATCCCGATCCCGATAGATCGCATGGACAATTCCTGCTGCGACAACCGATAAGATACCGGAAAGGTGAAAATGCTCAATAATATAAAAGATGACGAAAGGCGTGAGGATCTGGATGAGCATGTGAATCGTTACATCTTCCATGCCTAGTCTTCGAATAAAAATTTTCAATCGAATAATAAGGATGGCAAGAATGGCACCACCAGCCAAGCCGCCAATGGCGATAACTAAAAAGCTCCAGCTCGCTTCTGCTAATGAAAAAACGCCGGTCACGGTAGCGGCTACAGCAAATTTAAACGCAACCAAACCAGAGGCATCGTTCATCAGCCCTTCCCCTTCAAGAATATGCATAATTGTTTTTGGGATCTTTACCCTGCTTGAAATGGCTCCTACGGCAACGACATCCGTCGGTGAAAGAATGGCGGCTAATGCAAAAGCTGCCGGTAATGGAATGGACGGTATCAGCCAATGAATTAAGTATCCAATTGCGAATACGGTGACAAACACAAGTCCAAGCGCAAGAAATAAAATCGGTTTACGCAATTTCCATAACGCCTGCCGTGAAACATTTTTTCCATCATGAAATAGTAGCGGAGCAATAAATAGGACGAAGAACAATTCCGGATCCATCGGGATATGAATGCCTAACGGGAGTGATGCAAGCAAAACTCCGAGTGCAATTTGTATAAGCGGCACGGGTATGTATGGCGAAAAATGGTTGATAAAACTAGACAATCCGATGATTGCGAGCAGTAGTAGTATAAGTAGAAAAAATTCCATCGCGTGTCTCCTCTAATCTATGTAGTGTGAAATAACCGTATGTGGGGGGGGAGTATAGAATTCCTGTAGCGGATTTCTCCATTGTTGGAAGCATCACGATTTTTGAACAAAGTGATGAACCATATTATTGTCATAAGAAAAATTTTAACATAAAGTCAGGAAGGAGTAAAAAAATTGAAGGTAGAAATCGGTATCTCTAACAATAGCTGTAACCTCAGGCGAACAGTGATTGGCACTGTTCTCCTGAGGTTACTAAAAGCGAATGTGTAAAAGCAAAACAAACTATAAATGGTAGAAACATGATTGAACCTAGAGCTGAAATTATGATTCAATTACGAGCTGCTTTTCTTTTTCCACTTCCATTGCCGATACAATATAGGCAAACCCATTCAATAAAAAGTAAATGACATTGGATTGTACCCGTTCGTTTTCCCCTAAATAAGTATTTACAATAATCGTGAAAGAATATAAAACAACAAAAAATAAAGCGATTTTATTAAAAATTATCATTCGATAACAACCCCCTCATTAGGATTCTTATCTTAATCATATTTGCGTTAAGCTGGTATTATGCCAGACGTGATTTATATGCTGTTTTGGATTCTCCAAAAATCTAACCTGTATAAGCCCGTTTAGGATCCCATCGTTAGGAGAGGATGTAGTGATGAAATCTGGGGCAGCGTTCCATCAATATCAAAAACCACGATTGGTTTATCCATTTTCTAATTCTCCTTTAAGACACAACACAGCCGTTACGCTCTGCGAGTCGCGGATCACGCCGACTGGCTGTTGTGTCATCTTACCAACCTAGCATATTTTATGAAACGCGTTTCAGGTCAAGGGATTTGATGAAAGTTGTTGGTTTAGGAGGATGGGGGAGACTTGGAAAAAAATAAGACTTGGGATTCATTCAACCCCAAGTCGAGAAGGATTTCCTAACGGGTGTCAGGCACCCAAGGAATATTTCTTAGACTGTTTCACGTTCAATTAATTGAACGGGTATTTCTTGATAGGCAGCTTCTTCGTCTGTGTCTATAGCTTGTAGAAATAATTTCCTTCCTATATCGACAAGCGGGATTTCAATGGTTGTAATATTCATCATCTTCGAGATCGGCTGATTATTGAACCCAATTAGCGCGAGGTCACCCGGTATCGAGATATTCCGATTTTGTGCACAGGTCACGATTCCGGCAGCTACCTCGTCACTTGTCACCAGCAGGGCAGATGGCGGATTAGCCATTTGCCCGACCAGCTCGATTACTTGTTCCCCGTCCTCAAAATGGCGGCAGTGCTCAAAAATGTAGGCAGGCTCATAGGCTAACTGATAGTTTGTTACAAAATTCTTAAAAGCCATTTCTCTTTGTTTACTATTCGTACCTGAAATCCTGCCAATACAATAACCGATTTGCCGATGACCCTTTTGATATAAGTATTCTAGTGCAAACATGAAACTCTTATAGTGGTCTACAAAGGTGGAGGACACTTTTTTTCCTCTTGTATCTTCACAAAGAATAATCGGACCATAAGGCAAATAAGCTTCGATTGTCGGCCAGCTGCTTGTTCGCGAACAGATAATTAATGCATCAATCTGCTTTTGCTTTAGCATTTGTAACGCTTCTATTTCTCTCGTTTCCAAGTAGTTGGTCTGGAACAAGACCAGCTTATAGTTGTTTTCCAATGCTTCAGTGGCCATCCCTTTCATTAACAACGCAAAATAAGGATGATCGATGAAGGGAACAACGACACCCACAAGGAATGTTTTTCCCATGCTTAAGTGGACGGCATTAATATTTGGCTGGTAATTACTTTGCTTAATGGCTACTAATATCGCGTTTCTTTTGTCCGCACTCACATATGGATGATTATTTAACACACGGGAGACCGTAGTTACCGAAACACCCGCCATCTTCGCTAAATCTCTAATGTTGGTCATACCATCACCTTTTTTATAAAAAATTATCTTAAGTTTATTATAGTACAAAAAGGGTGCCTGAACCCCAGGTGTGTTTAAGGATTAACGTACCTAGAGTCAGGCACACATAAGCGGATTTTGGTATAATAATGAAATAATGGATATTAGTGAACAAGATTGAGAAAGGAGAACAAAATGCAATTTTCCTTTGACCACCTAGTCTGTTTTTTGAAGAAACCTGAGGATGCCATTCCCTTGTTAAAACAAAGGGGAATCCATGCTGCGAACGGAGGGCGGCATGAATCTTGGGGAACCTATAATTCGTTGTCTTACTTTGGTTTAAGCTATATTGAGTTTTTGGGAATTGAAAATCAATCAATCGCTGCGAAACAAGAGGAGAACCGGCTGATTACTCAAATCGTGGAGCAGCTTTCCAAACGGGATCGGGAAGGTCCTGCGAGGATTGCTATTCGAACAGATGGTATTGAACAATTAGCAGTAAAGCTTAAAGCAGAAGGATATACAGTTTATGGGCCACTCCCGGGCGAGCGTGTTCGAGCAGATGGGCAGGTAATCAGTTGGTCGCTGCTTTTCCCTGAAAACGGGGATAGCGAGCTAACTCTGCCATTCTTTATCCAATGGGAAAAGCCGGATGAGCAAAGGATTTTAGATTTAGAGGAGCAAGGATTGATAAACTCACACACGGGAAATCCAAAGTTCGAAAGTGTCGGATATGTTGTCCATAACTTAGAGGAAGCAATCATAAAATGGGGGAATTTATTCAACCTAAAACGAAGTGAGGAGTTTGTCGATTTAACCATCAATGCGCGATGTAGAAAACTAGAATTACCCGGCGTAACGCTGTTGTTTTGTACACCTGTAGGAGAGGGCCTTGCTGCGAAGGTTCTAAAAGAAAAAGGAGAAACACCCTTTTTAATAAACCTCACAGGAACAGGTCAAAACCGCCTTTTTGAAATGCTGAATGGCCTTTGGAGATTTCAATAAGTCCGATTAAAATGGGTTGTAATAGTTTTGATTACGATTAATTTCAAAACGAAGAAAAGGGGATTGGTTTAAAAACCAATCCCCTTTTCTGTGCATCATCCACTGAAGAACGTTCATATTCAATTCATATATTCTTTGTATAATGCTTTTGGTATTATGGATGGAAAGTGAATTTAAAGAGCGGAATTTTCCGATGGAAGAATTGTTTGAAGGGAATGAGGAGCGATGGCGAAATTGTTAATTGTTGATGATGATGCCAATATCCGCGAGCTTGTCCTCCTTTTTCTAAAGAAGGAAGGGTTTGAGCTTTATCAAGCATCAGATGGAATAAAGGCATTAAGCCTAATGGAAAAAGTGAAGATGGATCTTGTCATTATCGATATTATGATGCCAAACATGGATGGTTGGGAGCTATGCCGAGAGCTACGGGAGTACAGTGATCTTCCAATCTTAATGTTAACAGCTAAGGGAGAAACAGCCCAAAAGGTGAAGGGATTTGAACTGGGTGCTGACGATTATCTGGTAAAACCATTTGACCCGATTGAATTAGTGGCGCGGGTCAAAGCGCTGCTTAAACGGTATAAAATTACGGCGTCACAGACCATTGAAATAGGGGAATTCAAATTAAATCGCAAAAGCCATGAAATTTCTTTTCAGCAGCGAGAATACACGATTCCCTTGAAAGAATTCGAGCTGTTGTTCAAATTGGCTAGTTATCAGGGCAAAACCTTTTCTCGCGAGCAGTTAATTGAAGATATATGGGGTTATGATTATGAAGGGGACGAACGAACAGTGGATGTGCATATTAAGAGGCTGAGAGAGCGATTTTCGGAAACAGTATTCCCTTTTCGTATCAAAACGATTTGGGGGCTAGGTTACCGACTTGAGGTGAAACCGTGAAGGAAAGAAAATCTTTACGCCATTTATTTGGGTTTTTCTTCTTCTTAGTGATGATTACCGTTAGTTTTTCAGCGGCTTATTTTCTTGTTTCCTATTTATTTTCCTTGTTCCATTTTCAGCCATTCAATTATCTTCAGCATTTGATCACGACTATTCTTGGCTTTTTTATCTTTGGCGGTGTTGGGTTTATCATCGCTAAAAACAACCGTTCCAAACAGATCCATCATTTTCAAGAAGTCATTGATGCGCTAAAGAGAATTGCAAGCGGCGACTTTAATGTGCAGGTGGAACCACTGAGAAAAGTAGATCCCTTTAAAACTTTAATTGATCATATTAATCATATGGCAAAACAATTAAAGCAAATGGAGGATATGCGGCAGGAGTTTATTTCAAATGTTTCGCATGAAATTCAATCACCGCTTACATCCATTAGCGGTTTTGCGCGCGCTTTACAATATGATCAGCTCAGCCAGGAGGAGAGGTCCCACTTTCTCAGTATCATTGAAACAGAAAGTAAACGGTTATCCAAATTAAGCGATAACCTCCTGAAATTGACCTCACTTGAATCAAGCAATCATCCTTTTGAACAAAAGAGCTATCGGCTAGACAAGCAAATAAGAACGATTATTTTGGCCTGTGAAGTACAGTGGGTGGAAAAGGAAATTGAAATGGACGTATCTCTAGCGAAGGTTGTGATGGTCGGAGATGAGGAGTTAATGAATCAAGTATGGACGAATATGATTCATAACAGTATTAAATTTACTCCGAAGCATGGAAAAATTCGAATTCATCTACAGCAAATTGAGAATAAAGCGATTGTAAAAATATCCGATTCGGGCATCGGCATTCCTAAAAATGAACAAATCCATGTATTTGAACGCTTCTATAAAGCAGATAAGGCGAGAGAACGTTCAAAAGGCGGCAGTGGATTAGGGCTCTCCATCGTGAAAAAAATTATTGATCTGCATGAGGGGACTATTTTTGTTGAAAGTGAAGAAGGGGAAGGAACCACTTTTACGATAACAATCCCGCCTAACGATTAATTTTTAGGAAATTTTAAGAAGATTTTAATATGGAAGGGCTATACTAAAAGAAGGAGATCAAAACACTAGGGGATTTGAGGAATGAAATCAATGCAGAATGCAAGCCAAAAAACTCGCTTTTTAGCCAGCTATATTCCTAATCCAAAAGAACGAAGGACCATCCTTACATGCTTCATCCTCATGATTTGTTTTTTTTTCATTGGGATTGTAGTCATTTCGCTAAATCATCAGCAGCTAATAATGCAAGAATACAAACACTATAAAGAATTTCTAAAGCAATTTGGATCCATTTCAAGAATAATTTATTTTGCCGTTTTAGCCATTTATCCTGTTTTTCTTTTAGTGAAATGGAAAGGTCTGAAGACAATCCAATGGAGAGGTTTTCAGTTAAAAGGGTTCATCCAGTTTATCGCTAAGTTGGTCAGAAAGTGGCATGTGCCCTTTGCACTCGCAGCTACTGGAATTGTATTGCTACACGGGTATTTGGCCATCATGAGAGGGTTTAAATGGGACTTTACAAATATAACGGGAATTTTGTCTATTATACTGTTACTATTTCTCCTTTTCATGGGACTAAAGCGATTCAAGAAAAAAGATAATAAATGGCATTTGAAGCTTGCTATCGGATTTCTAGTTTTATTCATGATTCACGCCACTTTTTAAAAATTTTTGGTGCCTGACACCCTATGTGTTAAAACACATAGGGTGTCAGGCACCTTTTTCTTTAATAATCAGTTACAGTAAGATTTCTGTCCAAAAAGGTTTCGATTAATTCACTAATTTGATAAGCAGCTTGTGGGGAATCAAAATTTTCAAATACATATTCACAGCTGTTTTTATAGCTCATAATTTCGTCATAATGGGACATATGCCGCTCGATAACTTCTTCACTGTCTTGACGGTTCTGGTGTCTTTGGATTACCGTATCACGGTCGGAATAAATAAATAAACGCACGACGCTATCACCATACATCTTTTTCAACTTTTCAGTACCTTCGGGATTTAAGGTCAAATAGACAAGGTCATGATTTTCAAATGCTTTAACAATATCTTGTTCGCGAATTCCATAATGAATTCCATCGATTTCGACACTCTCTAGAAATTCCTGTTGTCCCTGCATATGTTTGAAGGTATCTTCATTAACAAAGTGGTAGTCTTCACCATTTTTTTCATAATGTCGGGGGGAACGAGTAGTGTAAGAGAGAACGGTTTCCATATCGAATGCGGTAGCGACCATTTTAGCGATGGTTTTTCTTCCTGAGCCATCAGGACCTGTGTAAACGAATATCTTTTCTTTTCCTTTGATTTGATACATAGTGGAGCCTCCTTTTTTTGATAAAAACAAGAAATGACCCTAATCAGTGGGGACTTTGACTAGAAGTGGGGGTGGGTTACTATTATTATATCAAAACGTTGTCACTAAGTGGAAGGCGAATTGCGACATCATTTGCCCTCCGTAATTTGGTTAAAAAAGAAATGGGAGAGTATTGTGAATAATTGGAGGAAACTCATAAATATAGTCACTCAAATTTGAATGATTTCCAATTAATATCCAGCGAATGTCGTAAGTTCTGAAAAATAGGTAATAAGTGAGCGGAAACATGTCTTAAGCGGCCAAAAATGTACATCAATTAAATCTAGGATTCCGCTCTCCAAGTAATTTTATTAAGAAGTCTCATTAAAGGTATGTATAATAGGATTGACAAGAATATGACATCTAGGAGCAGACCAATGGATACAAAAGAGTTATCGTTACTGAATTATTACTATGGTAAGTTGAATGAAAATACCTTTGATGAGAAGGATATCTATGCCTTTTTACAATTAATCCTGAATCGGAGTAAAGAGATTCGCTGCATCAATGAGCTAACAGATTTAGTTGTGCAGCGGGAAGAGTATCAAGGTTTTATCAAGGACTATCTTTTTGAAACGAGGAAAAAGTTTGAGAGTCTCGGGAAAACGAACACGGCTCTTAGGATTGAAGATGTATTTTCCTTCAAAGAATTGAAGAATGGCATTAACAAGGCTTTAGAGAAATGGCAGTTAAAAGGTTTAACGAATGAGAAGTTGAATGATTTTGTTACCTGCCTTATTTCCATTCTGCAGCAGATTAACATCACCGATGATGGCAGGGAGATTGGGAAACTCTTTTTTGCCATTTCTAATAAACAGATTATCTTGATGGCAGAAATAGAGGTTTATCAAAATGTTTTCAAAAAGACTAATGCAGTTTTCCCTGTCCTGACCACCAATAATAGTTATCTGAATCTCAAAAAGCAAGATCGATTTGATACGCCTTATTTGTTTGCTGACAAGGTGATTGAGATAACTAACCATGATGGGGAATTGAAGATTATTATTCCGGAATAGATGATAATTTAATCTATCGTATGGAAATTTTATGAAAAAATGCTAAACCCCGTTCAAAATTTTTGAACGGGGTTTAGCATTCTATTTCAACTTGATCTTTTCGCAAGATTTCAAACCATAACGCGAATGCCCTTTCTTTTAAACCTCAACCGGGGCGACTTTAACTGTCCAGTTAAATGGGTCCGCTTTTTTTCCCAGCTGTATTCCAGTCATTTCTTCATAGATACGCTGTGACAGCTGGCCAATTTTATTATCATTAATTGTGATTGAGCGCTCATTCCAATTTAATTCGCCAACGGGTGAAATAACGGCAGCTGTTCCTGCGCCGAAGACTTCCTCAAGTTCTCCGCGCTCATGTGCGGCAATAATCTCTTCAATTGAAATTTTCGCTTCGTGAACAGGTATATTCCAGTATTTTAATAATTCAATAACTGAATCACGTGTAACACCTGGTAAAATACTGCCATTCAATTTTGGTGTTACCACTTCACCATTAATCTTGAAGAAAATATTCATACTGCCGACTTCTTCCACATACTTATTCTCTTTTGCATCAAGCCAGAGAATTTGGGCGAATCCATTTGCCTCGGCCTTTTCTTGTGCCTTCATGCTGGCGGCATAATTGCCGGAGGTCTTCACATGGCCAACTCCGCCAATAACAGCCCGAACATATTGCTCTTCTACATAAATTTTAACAGGGCTTAATTGGTCGCCATAATAGGCTCCTGAAGGCGAAAGGATGACAAGGAGTTTATATTGGTTTGCAGGACGGACGCCGAGATAGGGTTCCGTCGAGAAAATAAATGGACGAATGTAAAGGGATGTCCCTTCACCTTCTGGAATCCAATCTTTTTCCGTAAAAATTAATTGTTTAATTGCACGTAATAAGAAACTCTCATCAATTTGTGGAATACACAATCTGTCGCATGAATCATTTAGTCGTTTCATGTTTTTTTCAGGACGGAAAAGTTGAATCGTCCCATCCGCTGCCTTATAGGCCTTTAACCCTTCAAAAATGGCTTGTCCATAGTGAAAAACCATTGCGGCCGGGTCAAGCGTTAATGGTGCATAAGGAATAATCCGCGGATCATACCAACCGTTTTCGACATGATAATCCATCACAAACATGTAATCGCTGTAATACTTCCCAAAACCAAGTGAAACGGTATCAGGTTTTTCCTTTAATACATCTCTTTGAATAAAAGCAATTTCTTGTTGCATGATGACACCTCATTTCCATTTTCTAATTAGACTACGCCATGTTCAGCTAAAATTCAATTTAAAAACTTACATTTTTTTAAATCCTGCCAACTTTTCTCAAGCATATTTCTGTTCTTTTCGTTCCTCTATAACCTTAGTGTATTGCCAAATTAGATTTTCGAAAATCCGGTCCCATCTTTGTGAAAGTGCGTAATTCCTTCCGGCTATGGCCATTTGCTTTCTTAGTGGAGGATTGTTTAAGAGTTGAATAATGGCTGCTGTAAATTCCTGTACATTACCCGGGGTGCATAAAAGTCCCGTTATCCCCGATTTAATAATATTCTTTACCCCACCAGAATTTGCTCCAATTACGGGAGTACCACTGGCAAGGGCTTCAAGCGCAACATTTCCAAACGTTTCAGTTGGAGAGGGAAAAACAAAAAGGTCGGATGCTGAATAGATTTCGGCTAAGCATTTTCCATTTAGGTAACCAGTAAATGTTATGTTTTCTGGGGCTTGGGCTTCCAACTTGTCGCGTAACGGGCCATCCCCAATAATTAACCACTGTATTTTTTCATTTAGTGGTTCAGGCATCGATTTTGCGACTGCAAGGAGTGTTTCTATATCTTTTTCCGGTGCTAACCTGCCAACATAAGTCAATATGAAATTTCTCTGAGCGCAATAAAGTCTCTGGACAGCTTTTTGATCATAATTAGGGTGAAAAAGCTGACAATCTACGCCTCTAGGCCAAAGCTCTAGATTTGTAAATCCATGCTGCTTTAGCTGTTGAAAGGTCTCGATGGAGGGAACGAATAGTTTTTTACACGGACGATGAAACCAATGCATGTATTTCCAAACGATTTTCGAAAGAAATGGAAGGTCATAGAATTGTAAATAATGATCGAAATTAGTATGATACGATCCAACGAGTGGAATGTTTAACTTTTTAGCAAAATAAATACCGCAAAGGCCACTGTTAAATGGGGTGGCTACATGGATTAAATCCGGAGAAAAATCTTGTAATACTGATTTGATATCGGGAAGATTTGGAAAAGCCAAATGACATTCCGGGTATATGCAAAAGGGGAGACTTTTAAAACGATGAATATGGCTGGAAACATACTCATTCGAATTCGCATAAGAATCTGGTGCAAAGATTTTATAGGCAATGTTTTGCTCATCAAAATAATTGGTCAATTGTTTAAGTGTTCGGGCCACTCCGTTGATGTCTGGATAAAAGGTATCTGTGAAAATGGCAATCTTCATACAATCCCTCCTCACTGAATCTCTTAATTACATAATAAGCAAAAGCATAAACTCCCAGTAACTGTACCAAGGATTCCTCCAGCAATGACATCTGAAGGATAGTGAAGACCTAAGTATATTCGAGATATACCTACACAGATCCCTAGTGGAATAAGCATAAAAGAAAGTTGCGGTATTGATAAGAAATATGGGGTCACAATGGAAAATATCGCCGTTGTATGACCCGAAGGGAACGAATGATCTTGTAATGGATTCTTATGAGTCTTTGTTTTTTCTATCATCAAATAAGGCCTTTTTCGGGGAAACAGCTGCTTCACAATATGGACCGGTATATGACTTACTGATAAAGCGAGTGCGCTGGCGAAAGCAGTCAATCTAGCCTCTCCTGATGATAAAAAAATGAGAAGAAAAGTGGCGGCAATGGTAATGTCTGCTCCGCCTAAGTGTGTGACCGAGCGGAAAAAGAGATTTAAAGGCTTTCTATCAAAATGGCGATTTACCTTTTGAAATAGCTGGCATTCTAAGCTGTAAAATACATGGAGCATTCTGATCATTCTCCGCTCTCCTTTACAAATGAATCATTCGGTCTATCTTTAAAAACATAAGGCCTTCCTATTGAGAAATAGGTAATTGGATACTTTTGAATCTCCTTGAGTGAATAGCAATTTCGTCCATCAATAACAATCGGGTCTTTCATATGGGTACAATATACCTCCAGCGGGACATGTTTGATTTGCTCCCAATCTGTTGCGATAATCGCCAGTTCGGCTTCGTGAAGTGCAAATCGAATGTCGTATGCGTATTCAATCGTATCTCCTAATACTCGCTTAGCATTTGGGATAGCAATCGGATCATAAGCTCTGACAACTGCCCCTTCCTTGAGCAGCTCATTAATAATCTTTAAAGAGGCTGATTCCCGAACGTCATCTGTATCCGGCTTAAATGCTAAGCCGAGCAAAGTTACTTTTTTATCTTGTAACGATCCTATTGTTTCTTTTGCCTTCAAAACTGGCACAGATTGTTGACGGTTATTTACTTTCATGACAGCCTCCAACAATTCGAAATGGTGCTCAACACTTCCAGCAAGCTCAACAAGTGCTTTTGTATCTTTAGGAAAACAAGAACCGCCAAATCCGATCCCGGCTTTAAGAAAATCATGACCAATCCGTTTATCATGACCAATCCCTAAAGCAACTTCTTCTATATTGGCTCCCACTTTTTCGCATAGATTTGCAATTTCATTAATAAAGCTAATTTTAGTTGCTAAAAAGGCGTTGGAAGCGTATTTAATCATTTCCGCACTTTTGATATCCGTGGTTATGATCGGAATTTTTAATGGCAGATAAAGTTGTTCCATTATCGATGCAGCTTCAGGATTATCGGTGCCAATTACGATTCGATCTCCATGGAAGAAATCAAAGACTGCAGAGCCTTCCCGAAGAAACTCGGGATTGGCGACTACTTCTGCATGAAGCATAGGAGGCTTTCGACTGTGGATAATTTGTTTAATTAAGTCATTTGTTCCTATTGGTACCGTGCTTTTTGTACAAACAATCACATCATTTTCGATATAGTGAGCAATTGTATGGGAAACCACATGGATGTATTTTAAATCTATTGATCCGCCGTGAGTTTCGGGTGTCCCGACGGCAATAAAAATGATATCCGCATTGGAATAGGCGTGATGAGCATCAACTGTAAAATCCAGGTTTCCGTTCCGAAGATTTTTGACTAAAAGTGACTCAAGCCCAGGCTCATAAATGGGAGAACGACCGTTTTGAAGCATGTCAATTTTATCTCTTTGTATGTCTATACAAGTGACTTGATGTCCTAATTCTGCTAAACAAGCACTAGTAACCAATCCTACGTATCCTGCTCCAGCAATGGTAATCTTCATCAAACCCCTCCAATCGTAAGTTACTTCTATTGTATTAGAGAAATAAGGAGCCTTTTTAAACCTAGTGTAAAAAGAGTGTAAAGACTTCATTAAGGTTCAAAAAAATCCTATAAAAGGGAGTTAGTGGGAAAGTCTAAAAAAAACGGGGTATACATTGGAGGCAATAGTCTAAAGTTCTAAGTTCTATTTAGGTGCCTGACACCCGAAGCGTTAACACATTAATTTGCAGGGGGTCAGGCACCTTCTAGAAAGTTAAAGTACTTCCCTATGTTTCCTTTTCTTCTTTGTCCAAACAAAGGTGAGAATGGAGCAGCAAAGTAATATAATTGCGCCTACTGTAAAAGGAAGATTCATATGCCAGTCAAATAAGGTACCGGCTAATGCTGGTCCAATCATGTTACCTAAACTCATGTAAGAATTATTCATACCGGCTGCATAACCTTGTTCCTCGCCGGCTGTTTTTGAAATTAAGGTATTAACAGCAGGGCGTATTAAAGTAGTGGCAGTCGAGAATAGGGTGGCGACCAATAGAATGATGAAAAAGCCGCTGACATATAACATGCCGTATAGACTAATCGCTGCAACAAGTAAACCAAATAGAATGATTTTCATTTCACCGAACACAGTAAAAAGCTTATTTAGTACAAAGGCTTGAACGATGACTCCGGCAAAGCCGCCAACGGTCATGACAATGGCAAGGTCATTTGGGGTGTAATTAAATTTATACGTTAAAAACATCGTTAATGTTGATTGGAAGTTAGCAATCCCGAAGGAGAATACAAACACAACGATTAATAAAACAAAGTAGCTTGTTTTGAAGGAGCGGGCCATTTGTTGGAATAAATTTTCTCCCTTAACCTGCTCTTTCATAACAGGTTTGACGGATGGAAGGATTATGATAGATAGAATTCCAGCAATGATGGTTGCGGAGCCTCCAAAATAGAACGGAAAGTGGAGACTGACATTGGATAGAAATCCACCAATCCCAGGCCCAATCATAAAGCCTAATGAAATCGCCGCACCAATCCAGCCCATCGCTTTCCCGCGTTCTTCTTTTGTTGTAAGATCCGCCACATAGGCCATAACTGGAGGCACGATAAAGGCTGAACCGATACCAGTAAAGAATCTGCAAACAAAAAGCATCCATAGGTCTGTAGAAAGTCCGAAGCTGATTTGGGAAAGACCATTCACGAAAAGACCGAAAATGATTAAATTTTTTCGGCCGTGGCGATCGGATAAATTCCCAGCAACAGGTGAGAAAATAAATTGGGCAAAGGCGATTACCGCAATAATAAAGCCTAATGCCTGTCCCGCTGCTCCAAAGGTTTTCAAATAGGCTGGCATAACGGGGACGATGAGTCCAACTGCACTAAAGGTGATAAACATATTAAACATTAATATATATAATGCTAATTTTTTTGAGGATTTCATAAAAATCTCACTTTCTTATTTATTTCGTATTCCTAAATAAAAATTATAGCTCTATTTAAATCCTTAAACAATTAAAAGGAATTTACAGTTTTCCCGCCTACTTGACAATAAAAGTATATTTTATTATCCTTTAAAGAAAATAAAAAACTTCGTATAACTCCAAAGATATGGTTTGGAGGTCTCTACCAGGAACCAATAATTCCTGATTACGAAGAAGGTGCATGTACTTGTACTTTCTTCGTAATCAGGAATTTTTTTTATCGAAAAGTTGATGAGGAGGACACACAACAATGAATTTTTCTACATTACCTAAAATAGAACTCCACCCTATGAAAACGAATGAAGCCCCTACTTATTAAGTATGGGGAGGAATTCGGTTTTTTTATTTTTTGAGGGGAGTTTAATAGCTTTTTTAAGAATATTTTGGTATATTAAAAGTAGAACGAGTGTTTGGGGTGTTAAGAAATGTCTAAGAGAGAAGATTCTAGTTTTGTATTAACACTTCCTATGAATTCAACTCATTTTGATATGTTCCGTTTTGATAAAGTCTTTGAAGTTTCCCGAAAAATTCAAAACGCTTGTTTAGGAGAAATTTTAAAACGGGACCGGTTGGTACAAGATAACAAACACTACTGTAAAAACGTACGGAGTATAAAGGCTGTCAAAAATAAAATTCAAAAGTCTAAAGAAAAAAAAGAGATAATGATTCTGGAAAAAGAGCTTCGTTCGTTATATAACGAACAAAAGGAAATAGAGCGTCAATTTGGATTAAATGAGTATGCCATTCATGATTTTGTAGCTCCAATGAAACGTCATTTCGAAGGAGTATTAGATATTAATACAGCCCAAAAGATAGCAAGTCGTGCTTGGAAAGCGTTTGAAAAGAAACGCTATGGAACTGCGAAAAACGTATATTTCAAAAAATACGGAACTATGACTTCTATTGAAGGTAAAACGAATAAATCAGGAATTACCTTTCGTGAAGTGAAGGGTCAATATTTAGTAAATGTAATTGGAACGATTGTTCCGGTTAAAGTTAAAGAAATGGACATCTATGCAAAGGAAGCATTGTTAAACATAGAAAATATTAAATACTGTCGTATTATACGAAAAATGATTCGTGGAAAAATGCGATATTTCGTTCAATTGATTATGAAAGGTATCCCACCCTCAAAACGGGATAAGAATACCGGTTTATTCAAAGTTCGTTTAGGTAAAGGTAGAACTGGAATCGACCCTGGTACACAAACAATGGCAATAGTTTCTGACCATTTAGCATTATTACGGGAACTTGCTCCAAATGTAGAAACCCTTGAAAGAGAAAAACGACTAATTTTACGAAAGATGGACCGTTCTAAACGCACCACTAATCCCAAAAAATTTAATCCTGACGGAACCTTAAAAGTTGGAAATAAGGATAAATGGTCATTTTCTACTAACTACATTAAATTACGAAATAAACTAAAAGATATCCAGCGAAAACATGCCGCAAAACGAAAACAATCCCATTGCCGATTAGCAAATGTCGTCCTACGTACTGGTGATGAATTCTTTGTTGAAACGATGCACTACCAAGGACTCCAAAAACGAGCGAAAGAAACCAAAATCATTGAAAAGACCGGTAAGTTCCAACGAAAGAAGAGATTTGGAAAGTCCATTGCCAACAAAGCTCCAGCGTTATTTGTTTCCATTTTGGAATATAAGTGTAAATATTTAAATGCTAAATTTAATAAAATTAACACCTGGACAGCAAAAGCTAGTCAATACAACCACGAATCGGAGGCATACGAAAAGAAAAAACTTCACCAACGATGGCGTCAAGTAGGTGATTTTACTGTGCAGCGAGATTTATATTCTGCTTTTTTAATTAAAAATATTGGCGAGAGCCTAGATAAAATTGATAAAACCTTGTGTGATCATACATTTACGAATTTTATTGTGAAACATGATTTAGAAATACAACGTTTGAAACTAATGAAACCTTCCATTTCTAGTATGGGAATTAAAAGTTAAACAACTAAATTATCAAGGTGTGACCTACCTACCGAACGTTAAACAGCCCTGGGTTGTTTGTTCGATAAAGCTTTTCTGAACTAAGTGAGTGTCTTATTGTTGTACCTAGGTATTCCTCTGAATAGCGCTAGGGAGAGATAAGAAGAAGCTTGGACAAGAGAACCTGCCGCATTTATGCGTGCAGAGTGTCAGTGCCATTTAGACGGAAGTCTTAGGGCTGAAACGATAATTGATATAGCAAAAAAGGAAGGCATTCGCCTGCCTGCAATGGTGAAGGAAGAGATTCAAAGCGAGCTTGTTGCCCCTTTGGATTGCGAATGTCTTGACGATTATTTAAAACGATTTGCCATCCCAAATTTGGTTATGCAATCCATTGAGAGCCTAAGAAGAATTACCTTTGAGCTTTTTGAAGATGCAGCACAGGAAAATGTAAAATATATGGAGGTTAGATTTGCTCCGCTGCTTCACACGGCCAAGGGGTTAACTGTCGAGGAAATCATCCAAAGTGTCTTGGATGGAATGAAGGACGCGGAAGCGCAATTCGATATAAAAGGAAATATCATTCTGTCATGCATGAGAACCATGTCAGTTGATAGCGCTTTTGAAGTCGTTGAAAAAGGGAAGGCGTTCCTTGGAAAAGGGGTTGTGGCAATTGACCTGTGTGCATCGGAGGAGGAAGGGTTCTGCGGCAAATTCGTTGAACCGATTGCTCTAGCGAGAGAATTTGGCTACCGGGTCACAATCCACGCAGGTGAAACAGGAATTGGGAAAAATGTCCTCGAGGCTGTCGAACTATTAGGTGCTGAAAGGATTGGCCATGGCGTATTTATTAAGGATTGCGCCGCGGCGTATGACATCGTGAAGGAAAAACAGATTGTGCTTGAAATGTGTCCGACAAGTAATGTTCAAACCAAAGCAGTTAACCATTTTAGCGAACATCCAATCTATCATTTTCATCAGGATGGCATAAAAGTAACCATTAATACCGACAACAGGACAGTATCAGATACCACAATGGCGAAGGAATGCACTATCGTATTTAATGAATTTCAGATAAGTGAAGCGGATTATCAGCAAATTTATCTTACTAGTGTGGAAGCAAGCTTTGCAGATACTGCGACAAAGGAAATGTTAAGGAAATATATATAATGAAGTTTGATTAATAAAAATAGGACCGGAAAAGGTGCCTGACCCCCGTTGCGTGAACGTATTAACGCGCTGGGTGTCAGGCACCTGGTTTTTCCAGCCGATAAGAAAGTATTACTTTCTTATCAGGCATCAGTGCTAATACGCTTCTGTCCTCGCCTTTGTCTTCGCTTAACGGTTCGCCAATCGGCGAGTTTTTTTATAACCCTTAGCATTGGAATCTTACTTTCCAGAAAAAACTCAAATGCGACAATATTTACCTATTATTAATATATATATCCATCAAAATTAACATTCTGTAGAGATAATATAAGTTGTATCTTTTAATGAAAGGAGTTTAGTAGTGTACCAGAAAAAATCAATGCCTAAAATGAGAGGAGTTTAATAGAAGTGACCAGGAAAAAACTATCAAAACTAATTTCAGTACTTTTAGCAGTGCTTATAGCTGTTGCTGGACTGGTAACGCCTAGGCCAGCATCGGCAGCAGCACCTGCGGGAATTCCGTCACAAATTGCCATGAGTATAGGCGGAGGAGCAGAAGCAGGTAAAACAGCGATGAGTTTTAATTGGGTAACTGATCCGACGGTTAACACGTCAGAAATTATTTATGGTACATCATCTGACCTGGGTGATGGTGTGAAAAAAAGCGCCACAAAGACTACTCCAGTTGCCACAGATATTTTTCCAGAGAATAGGCGGACTGACTTTAAAGCTATCAATTCCTTTAATGTTGTGATTCAGAATCTTACTCCTGAATCAAAATATTATTATAAAGTTGGCAACGCCAGCGACGGATATAGCGCTATTGCTAGTTTTACCGCACCTGCGGATCCTGCTGGAAACAAGCCGTTTTCTTTTGTAATCACTCCGGATACACAGGGAACATCTGTTAGTTCGTTTGATAACACTAACAAGTTATATGACCATATTAAGGAGAATGAACCAGATGCTGCGTTTCTTCTTCATATGGGTGATGTGGTAGAGGATGGGCATGTTTCAGACCAATGGCAGTTATTCTTTGATGCAGCTCAAAACCTTTTAGATACGCTGCCAATCATGGCAACTCCAGGTAATCATGACGGTGCATCCTATGACAGAGATTTTGTGCAGTATAAAGCAAGATTTAACCATACGTCTTTACATAAACCAGACGGGTTGTCTTCAGTTGCTGATGGGACGGTCTATTCCTTTGAATATGGAGATGCCTTGTTTATTTCTCTTAATTCATATGCTTCTTCCACTGACAAAGATATCCAATGGAAGTTTTTAGAGGAAGAAAGCGCGAATACCTCCAAGGCATGGAAAATAGTATATTTTCATGTTCCACCCTACGATCCAGGTGCAAGTCACTATAATATCGACAATGTAACTGGTAAAAAGCTGACCGATGCAGGCATCGATTTGGTATTCCATGGACATGAACATGCTTATGCCAGGACCACTTTAAAGACAACCTCTATTGCAGCAGGCACAGGAAGCATTGAAAAGGCAAAATTCGGCGAAGCACCTACTTATGTAATAGGGGGATCGGTTTATAACTACGGTTACAGCCTCGACAACCGTGACACGTCTTGGAATGATTATTTTTATGACCTTCGCATTGATAAAACAGGTACAGGCGGCGGTAAAATTTATGCACCAGGTGTGTACAGCAAGGTAGAGGTTACGAGCAATGCGATAACCTATAAAGCGTTCTATAAAGCAACAGGCTCTGAGAATCCTTTCCGAGTCATCGATAACTTCACGATTACAAAATCAGAGGATAAGATTACCCAGCCGACAGGCGGCGGGACGGAACCAACCTCTGTAACCTTCTTGTATGATTCATTTAAACAAGAGGAAGGCAAGTATATCGCACGCTTTAACTGGGTAACACCAGTAGCAACAAAAACAACGCAACTCTATTATGCTAAAAAATCAGATTTTAAGAGCAATGGCGGAAAGTTTACAAATGTTGTTGTAGGAACAAATAACACGGTCGATCTTTCGGATGCCATTTCAGAAGCGAACTATAAAGGTGCTGGGACTGAGTACTCTGTTGAGCCAATACAAAGTCATAAAGCGGAAACAGCCGTACTTGAACCTGGTACGGAATATGTATATGCAGTTGGTGACGGTGCGAAGAATGTCACCAGCGTAAAATCACCAGCTAGTTTTAAAACACCTGTAAGCAATCTTGATACATTTAACTTTAACTGGGTTACTGACGTACATGCAGCACCTGACTCTAGTCACAATGACAAAGCTCTTAAACAAGCATTTACTGATTTCCCGAATGCTGCATTTATTCTGAGCTCGGGTGATCAGGTTTCTTATGCATTCGATACCAATCAATGGGATACTTTTTTTGAGGCAAATGCCGATAAGTTTGCCCGTGTACCATTGTATCTAGGAACTGGAAATCATGAGTTCGATGGTGCAGGTAATAGCTGGGCGCCGAACAGCAGCTGGGACTCGGTGGACCCAACATTGCAAAACCTTTTTGGACGCTACAATCCGCCTAAAAACGGCGCGTCATTTTATGGCGGCGGTAACGGTACTGAAAGAATGGTAGCGGGAATGGACAAAAAACAGTTTGAGTCAAGCAACTACTATTATGTTTATGGTGATACACTTTTCATGATGATGGATTATCAGGATCAAAGCAGCAAAGAGCAAATAAAGGCTCAGCAGGACTGGATGAAGTCCGTAGTTAAACAAAACCCTACAAAGTGGCGTGTTGCTGTTATCCACAAATCTCTTTTCGGATATCGTATGGCAAACCCTGTGGCATCCTGGACAACCGCTTTTGATGAAGCTGGAGTTGATGTAGTGCTTGCGGGACACGATCATCTCTATGTCCGTACAAAGCTATATGCAAATGGCGCAAACATTGAACCGCAGACGTACGGTGACGGAACAACCTATATTACCAGCTATTCTGGAAATAACGACAGACGCGGACCATATTTCGAAAGTAACAAAAGGGACCCCGAAAAAGTAGCTTATGTAGATGTTAGGCCAATTGGTCTAGGATTTTCGAATATTTCGATTTCACCAAACGAAATCAGAGTAACAAGCAGAGGATACGATAAAGAAGGGAACTTGGTCACAGGGGATGACAACGCACTGGTTACAAACAAACCACGTACCCATAAGTTAGCATCATGGAATTATCCGTCAGTCCCAGAAGATGTTAACGAATTGACCATTACAGATGTAGCCGTTACAGGGATTGCGAAAGAAGGACAAACACTGAATGCAGCCGTTACTCCATCAAGCGCTACCGCTTCTTTCAGATGGGAAAGCTCAAACGATGGCAAGACGTGGACAACTATTGAAGGAGAAACATCATCACAATATATCATCAAAGCGGAGGATGTAGGTTTATATTTGCGCAGCGTTGCCACCGGAACAGGTTTTTATAACGGAGAAGCAACAAGTGCTGCCACCGCTAAAGTCACACCACTTGCTGGCAGTGGCACAGTTACGCTAAAAATTGGAACAGCAAATGAATTAGATGCATTGTCAAAAGGGTTTGGCACATCCGCCTATCCGATTGACGGTAAATACGTGTTAACTGCAGATATTGATATGAGTAATGTGCCATTTTCTGCAATCGGAGGAGGCACCACTCCAACACCGTTTTTAGGTACATTTAACGGTAATGGTTATACCATAAGCAATCTGAAAATCGAGAGTAACAACAATAACGCAGGTTTCTTTGCTTATATAGGCACAGGTGGCAAAGTAGCAAATCTTAAATTGGTGAATGCTGATATTACCGGAAACAATAGCACAGGCGCCATTGCAGGGGCTTCTACAGGCACGATTGAAAACGTCTATGTGGATGGAAAAGTAACTGGCGGCAGCAATATAGGGGGAATTGTAGGTACACTCCATGCTGGGACTTTGCAAAATTCTAAGGTTGATGCAGATATTCATGGAAATACAGTTGGAGGCTTGATTGGAAGCACAAACTATAATGCTTCAGGTTCACCGCTGACCATCAAAGATGAAAAAACCGGAAATGTTATCCTTAATAACTATATGGCGGGTACAGTCACAGGTGGAAATGATTATTCCGGTGCCTTTGTTGGTGATATGGGGGGATCTTCAGGCGCTCTACTCCAAACTTTAAATGGCAATGTTGTGGCCAATGAAGTAAATGGGGTTACTCCTGGAAAAATAGCAGGCTACTGGTCTGGCAGCAGACCGATTATCGAGAAAGACCAAATGAACTACTATAATAGTGAAAAGTTAAGTACAAGTGGACTGCCATCAGGAATCGTTCCTGCATTTACCGGAAAGACGGCATCTGATTTTACACAAAAAGCAACATTCGAGGCTTTGGGATGGGACTTTAAGAATGTTTGGGATTGGGATGCAACGAATAACGTTCCTGTACCTAGAGTGATTGATGTTGGTGGAGATGGAACTGAAGATAACTTAGTCACGATTATCACATCGGCAGGTCCGGGAGGGACGATTTCTCCTGAAGGAAATGTGTTAGTCGAGCGTGGACAGAGTCAAAAGTTTATCTTCACACCAAATAAATATTATGAAATTGACACCGTGAAAATAGACGGAGAAAAAAATCCTGAAGCGGCTGCGGCAGGCGAGTATACCTTTGAAAATGTTAGGGAAGTACACAATATTGACGTCACTTTCAAGCTTTCGGATTCCGTTTCTGGTGTTGCTCCAAGCCTTGTTTCAACAAGCGCCTATTACAACAGGGCAGTTGAAAAACATATTGGGGTAACGGTAGACTTTGGAGAAGGAGCTCTGGGAATTCAACCAGAGAACTATCGAAAAGCGGTCAAAAGCGTCAAGATTATGAAGGATAATAAACTAGTTCTTGATGCCCAAGGCGGATATTGGTTCCCAAGCACAGGCAATGGTCAACCCGAGAATCTGCTCGAGATTTGTTGGGATGACATCATCAAGTTACCTGGATACGACGATTTAGTTGCAGGGACATATGACCTTGTTATAACCTTTGCAGACTTGAACTCCTCTGAATACTCCATACCTTTGATTGTAGAAGATGGTATTGTCTCTTCTTTGACTGTGGATGGGGGAATCATTACGGTAGACGGAAATGAGGTAAACAGTCCTGCTGAGATTAAAAAGAACTCGCAAGTTACTGTGAAGGCTGTTGTTCCGAGCGGACAAAGGTTTGTAAAATGGACTGCGGCAGGTCTTGAAAATGAAAGTTATACGGCAGATCAATTTACATTTACGATGCCTGCAAATAAGGTTACATTAAAAGCTGAGTATGAAAACATACCAAGCAGTGAAGATAGCGAAAAAGGCTGGGTTTCTAAAGCTGGCAAGTGGTATTATTATGATCCTCAAACAGGGATGATGAAAACTGGCTGGCTATTAGATAAGAACAAATGGTATTACCTGCAACAGAATGGCGAGATGAAGACAGGCTGGTTATTAGACGCTGGCAAATGGTATTACCTTGATTCAAGTGGTGCGATGAAAATAGGCTGGGTAAAACTTGGTTCCACTTGGTATTACTTAGAAAATAATGGTCCAATGAAGACAGGCTGGTTATTAGACGCTGGCAAATGGTATTACCTTGATTCAAGTGGTGCGATGAAAATAGGCTGGGTAAAACTTGGTTCGACTTGGTATAACTTAGAAAAGAATGGTGCAATGAAAACCGGCTGGTTATTAGACGCTGGCAAATGGTATTACCTTGATTCAAGTGGTGCGATGAAAATAGGCTGGGTAAAACTTGGATCCACTTGGTATTACTTAGAAAGCAATGGTGCAATGAAGACCGGTTGGTTGTTAAATGGAGAGAAATGGTATTACTTGGATAACAGTGGTGCGATGAAAACCGGCTGGGTACTGGCAGGAACAAAATGGTACTACTTGTATGCGAGCGGGCAAATGGCAGCAAACACAACTATTCAAGGATATAAGCTTGGGTCAAATGGTGCTTGGATAAAATAGCTTTATGATTGAATTCTAGTGCTGGGTTCAAATAACAATGTTGTTTTTTTAAATAAGACTGTGTTAAAAGTGAATGTTGATTTCCGTTCCAGGCGCTTCGCTTTCCGCGGGGCGGGCGGTGAGCCTCCTCGGCGCTAAAGCGCCTGCGGGGTCTCACCTGTCCCGCTGCTCCCGCAGGAGTCTCGCGCCTTCCACTCCAATCAACATTGTGCTTTAACACAGCCTAAAATAAAAAATAGAGTTGACCAATATCCAGTCAGCTCTATTTTTTTATTGATTCGAACGGAGAATCTTCGATTAAATCTCATAAATAATTGATATTTAAAATTCTGGAAATATCTCAACGTTTACATTTTTGCAGACAGGGAATCTATTGCAGATTCATTGAATCCTTTAACGATGAGCCATACTGCTAAAATCATTTCATTAGCTGCTACAGGCAGGGCCAAAATACCACCCCAAACAGAAATTTGCTGAATGACACCGAACATGACTAACAAGGCACAAATAAAAACACAGGTTGCCCCTGTCATACCTAAGATGGAGATAAACCTTGGTACGAGCTTGGATTTATAAAATATATAACTGTACATCATTGTATTGATACCCAGCATGAAAAGAGGTCCAAGCAGAAAGGTCCAGTCATGTATTGCTTTTAATAATGTACCTGAGGCTTGAAAAGAGGTGCTATCCGGGGCTCCTGCTGCTACGAATTCCCGGCTTAAGGTCAACAGGGACAGCACACTGATTACACCAACCGTAATAATAACTGCTTCAAGAAATCTGAAGCAAACATGCCAAAGAGCAATCGTTTCATTATACTTTCGTAAAATTGGAAACATGGTCGTTGCCGTACCAACCACTGAAACAACAAGAATTAACTCCATAAGCGCTCCCAGAATCACTTGGCTGGCATGTTCGCTACCTTTAATCAGGTAATCGGGACCATTTAGGATGGGATCGTATAAAATTAGACCTATTATTGCCGTTACGGATGCAAGTATAAATAGTACTCCCACAATTTTTGCCGCTTTTTTGTTTGAATTCATTTTATCTCCACCTTTTAATAAATTCATAAACGGTAAAGCTACTTCTTAGACTCGGTGTTGTCCCCATAAAAGAATACCTCTTCCAAAGGCAAGTTAAAGGCATGAGCAATTCGAAAAGCTAGTTCTAGAGATGGGGAGTAGTTTCCCTTTTCAAGAGCCACAATCGTTTGTCTTGTTACTCCCGCCTTGTCAGCCAACTGCTGCTGGGTCATTTCATCATGGTTGAATCGTAATTTTCGGATATGATTGCCGACAAGATTTTTGCCCACTCTTACACTCCTCTCCGATAGTGATAAAATTTTGTAATAGAGCCGGTAACATCGGAAATGAATCCTGAGATGATCAGGATAATGAACATCACCTGTAACGGCTGATAAATGATCAGCGATCCCATTGCAATAAGAAAGCCGAGGATAAACACAAAAAAAGAATTTCGAAACGCTTTCAACTCAATCAATTTATCTAGTTCATCCGCAAATCTGGGTTCCTTTTCTCTCGTCGTAATTCTAAAGATAATGTTAAAAATAATGCTGATAATGATGTGCGCAACTATGGAAACTAGAGTCAAGATGAGGACGAAGGATCCCCAATAGCGAAAGGTTTCAATTGACTCCAGACCTCCTTCAGGGTACTGAGGGTACATGTACAAGCAATAAGATACGAAAATAAGTATGGCGCTTATCAGTGATACGATACTTTTCTTTTCTTGATAGGTCATGTTTTACACCTCCTGTATAGTTGATTTTACATCTTGTAATATATTGTATACATAATGTTAAGAAAAGTTTACACTTAATTTTGTATTTTTTTACCGTACTGTCCACGTGGGGTGGACATTTGTCCACGAGCGGTGCCTCACGAGCGGTGCCTGACACCGCTTTTTAAACCTCGTTTTTGACCCCATTAAAAAAGCGAACAGTGTCTGGCACTGTTCGCCTTTTTCGTACTATTATTTTCCAGTAAATGTTTTTGCTTCTGCTGGTGATTCAGGTACTTTAACAGCTCCTGATTTTATCTTTTCAGTCCATTCTTTTACTGCTGCTTCAATCTCGGCTTTGTTTGTAGCTTTTTCATTAATTGGTGCTAAGCCAACACCATCTTCATGTAAACCATATAAGACAACTTCGCCGCCAGGGAATTTACCGTCTTTAGTCTTCTGGGAAAGATCTTGTACAGCGACATCAACGCGTTTGAGTGCTGATGTGAGAACTACATCTGGACCCATGTCAGCTTGGTCACGGTCTACACCAATAGCCCATATTTCTTTACTAGGATCTTTTTTCTTTCTGTCACTGGCTTCTTTAAATAGACCGTTACCAGTTGCACCAGCAGCGTGGAAGACGACGTCTGCGCCGGAAGAATACATTTTAGAAGCGATTGCCTGACCATACTCAGCCTTGTCAAACACCCCTGCAAATTGAACATCGACCTTTACTTCTGGCTTTGCAGCCTTAACACCAGCTAAAAAACCAGCTTCAAATCGTTGGATAACAGGGACATCCATCCCGCCAATAAATCCGACGTGGTTAGATTTTGTAGTAAGTGCAGCTGCTACACCCGCAAGGAATCCCGATTCCTGCTCTTTGAAAAGAATACTTGCAACGTTTGGCTGGTCTACTTTTTCATCAACAATCGCAAATTTGTTATCTTTATGTTGTTTTGCGACATCCGCAACGGCATCCGGCATTAAGAAGCCGATCCCGTATACTAAGTCAAACCCTCGGCGGACAAGAGTATTTAGATTTGTGCTATAATCGGCATCTGATTGGGATGGAAGGTAATCATAGCCTTCGTTACCTTTTTTCAAACCATTTGCTTTACCGAAATTGATAAGCCCTTCCCATGAAGATTGGTTAAATGACTTATCATCAACTCCACCGACATCAGTAACCATGGCTACAGTGAAGTTTTTATCTTTGCCACCGTCTTTAGCTGTGTCATTACTTTTTCCACAAGCACCTAATAGTGTACCTGCTGCAAGAACAAGTGATAGCGCCATTCCAATTTTGCGTTTTTTCAAGATCGTGTGCCTCCCATGATTGTTAGTTGGTATATCAGAACATTTTGTAAACTTAAGTTTATAATTTAAACTTAAGTTTAAATTATATCTCTAACTAAATCGTAGGTCAACAAATTTGTTAACCATGCAATCAAGTTTATATTTACCAACTTAAGGATTATTAATTAGTAAAATTCATAAATAACAAAGGGATTGATGATTATTTTTCGAATAAATAAAGGGATGCTTCTATTTTGAAAAAGTTTGGAGGAAACAAATTGGGCTATATTGAGGAATTACGAGAAATAATCGGAACTAGACCGCTCATTTTAGTCGGTGCAGTAGTGGCGGTAATCGACTCACACGGGAAAATTTTATTGCAAAAACGACCTGAAGGCATCTGGGGTCTTCCTGGGGGCCTGTTAGAATTAGGAGAATCTGCTGAGGAAGCTGGAAGAAGGGAAGTTTTTGAAGAAACAGGAGTCGAAATCGGCGAGCTTCAGCTGGTAGATGTATTTTCAGGTAAGCAGTATTTTAGAAAACTGGCCAATGGAGATGAATTCTATCCAGTTACAATTGCTTATTTTTCAAAGGATATTAAAAACAGCACCATTAAAATTGATGGCGTAGAATCGATTGATGCTGGATTCTTCGATATAAGAGAATTACCGGAAGAGACGAGCCCTTTAATCAAGAAGGTGATTAAACAATATCCTAAAATGTTCAGATAACCTAAGTTCTATCTACATAACACGAGTAAATATTGAGGGGGAGAATATAGTGGATGTTAGTGAGATTATCGTGTCGATAACTCCTAAAGAGGCAAGCAATAAGGTTGAACAAGCCATTGTAAATGGAAGTATTTCAGGGACATTAATTGATCGTTACCATCGAGCGATTGGGGATAGAGAAATCATTGTCTTGGTGTTAGAAAAATTCTATTTTCGTTCCAACAATCGTGGTTCCATGACGGTCACCATTGATAACTTTGAAGGAGCCACAAAAGTGCATGCAGCAGCATCAGGCACTGGTTCTGGAGCTATCTTCAGGTTTGATTGGGGAGCGGGGAATAGCTTTATTAACAGTGTCCTCGATACTTTAGAGCCGTATAAAGTGGAGTAAGTATGTTCTGGAGATTGCCCCCGCTGCGTTAATACGTTAACACACCGGGGGTCAGGCACCTTCTTCTAAAATATAGAAACAAGGGGAATGGAAATTATCGAGCAAAAGGGTTATATCAAAGAGGAGAGATTGTATGAATGAAGAAAGTAAAATGATTATTGGCCTATTCAATGATTATGCAACCTGGGTGGAAACACTAAAAGATTTAGATGGTAAGGTATGGGGAGCGCCAATTTCTGAAGGTAAATGGTCTATAAGTGAGATTATTTCGCACATTATGAACTGGGATCATCACCTGTTATTGCAAGTTCTTCCATCGGTGGAAAAGGGAGAGGGAATGGAGTTTCCTGAATTCGACACCTTTAATAAAGTTGCCTCTGATTACGCTCAGTCTGGGATATCCCAAGTACAGCTTATTGAAGAGGCGGTAAAAACAAGGGAATCTCTTGTTAGCGAACTTCTTAAAATGCCGCTAGAGAAGCTGACTCTGCCTTTACCTTCAAATGGGATATCACATTGTCCGTATACGGGAGAGCCGTATTCTCTTCTCTATATTGTCAAGGAATTTAGCGAACACGATACACATCACAAACAACAAATTATGGAATTTTTAAATAAAATTAGTTTGGTATAGATACTTCACTCCTCATTCCAAAGCGATGGTGGCGGAGAATTTTTTATAATGATATCTTGAATCATTTATTATTTCTATGGTGGGTGGTCCATAACACTGTTCGTTGCATTACATGGTTGTTAATTAAGAAAGAGTGGTTAAAATGTGCCTAAAAAAAAATCCTACATATTTATATTATTATTGATTTTTTGTATATGCATCGGTATCACAGTAAAAAAATACAAAGACAATATTGCTCAATATGTAGCATCTTTTATAGTAGATAAAAACGATAAATTCTTTGATTCTAAAAAACAAGTATTAACCAAAGAGAGGGAAAGTATAAAATATAAACATTTAACGATATTTTATTTAAAATCAGATTTAGAATTATTACCTGAAACCAAAAGTGCATTGGAACGTGCCATTCAATTAAATGAAAATCTTTTTGATATAAATGATAATCAGCCATCTGAGATAATTATTTTTAAAAATATGGACGAAATTGAATCCCTTTCTAAAATGGAGTATGCTAATGGATTTTATTCTGAACGTGGGAAATTGATAGGAATAGTACCTGAAATTAAAGAGGGCGAAATTGATCTATGGAACTATAAAAAAACTCTTATGCACGAGTATACTCATGATGTATTTTGGCAGAAAGTTGATGGATTGGGATTAACCTATGAAGATTTTCCTTATTGGTTTCTAGAAGGAATAGCTGAGTATGTTGGTTATGACGATTTAGATATTGATATTAAAATATCAAATATACATACTCCATTTGTTCCATTAAAACAATTAACTACATATAAGCAATGGAATCAATATCGAATAAATAGTGATTATAATGTGTATTTACAGTCCTATGTTGTCATTAAATTCTTAGTCCATGAGTACGGTAATGAAATAATAAACAAAATTTTAATTGAAACGAAGTATAAAGGCGTGTTCGAAGCGGGATTGGAAAGTGCAACAGGTATAAATATTAATACTCTAGAAGGACATGTAAAAGACTTTTAAATAATTTTAAGTTAAAGAGAAATTGAATAGGTATTGTGTTCAGGTTGAACAGTGACTGTCCCTGTTGACTGAAGTACTAGGGTCAGGACTGACGATATAGCCTCCTTATTAGAATGAAACTAACCGAATCTTGGGAACGGAGAAAACGGGCGCCAATAGTGGATATTGGTGCCCTGAATGCCCTTGAAACGGTGGAAATGGTTGCAAAAAAAGGCTATTGGTGACCACTTCATAAGAGCGGTTCATAAAGTCCTTTTCGAAGGAAACCAAGTCGCAACGGTTCATAAGAGCGGTTCATAAAGCCCTTTTCGAAGGAAACCAAGTCAAAACGGTTCATAAGAGCGATTCATAAAGCCCTTTTCGAAGGAAACCAAGTCGCAACGGTTCATAAGAGCGGTTTATAAAGCCCTTTTCGAAGGAAACCAAGTCGCAACGGTTCATAAGAGCGGTTTATAAAGCCCTTTTCGAAGGAAACCAAGTCGCAACGGTTCATAAG